>NZ_JACGAV010000007.1:0-104251 GCF_020137645.1 Campylobacter sp. RM12637 | reverse complement strand
TAGTATTTATACATAGTATTAATAGAATAATTAGAAATTACGATTTAGTATAAAAGCTAGTTTTAAAACAATCATTGATATGATTAACAAAATATACCTAAGGAATGTTTTGATGAAAAGCTATTTTCAAGATTTAAGACTAGAATTTACCGAATATAACAAGATGAAATTATTACAAGATTTAATGGCTGGTGCTACGGTTGCTGCTGTTGCTCTGCCTTTAGCGCTTGCATTTGGTGTTAGTAGTGGGGCAAGTGCAGCTTCAGGACTCATTACTGCTATTTTAGCTGGGTTTGTAATATCGTTATTTGGTGGAGCTTATTATCAAATATCAGGTCCAACCGGTGCAATGGCTGCTATTTTAATTGCCATAACTACTCAATATGGACTAACAGGTGTTTTTGTGGCTACTTTGATGGCTGGATTATTATTAATTTTTGCAGGATTATTTCATTTTGGTAGAGTGATTGCATTTATTCCTATGCCTGTAATTACAGGTTTTACTTCAGGAATTGCTGTTATTATTGCTTTAGGTCAAATTGATAATTTATTAGGTGTTAAAGCTAGTGGAATTACAACTTTAGAAAAAACAATAAATTATTTTAAAATGGATTTAGATATTAATTATATTTCAGTTTTTATATGTATTTTCGTAATAGTTTTTATGTTAGCTTATCCTAAAAAATATCAAAAATACGCTCCTGCTTCATTAATTGCATTGATAGTCGCTACATTAATAAGTGTAATTTTTTCATTAGATATTCAAAGAATAGGGGTAATTCCTACTAACATAATCTTAGATGATAGGTTTGCTTTTAGTGATTTTGATATTTTACACTTAAAAGAATTGATAACTCCTGCAATAAGTATTGCTTTATTGGGTATGATAGAGAGCTTATTATGTGGTGCAAGTGGTGGTAGAATGGTTGGTGTTAGACTTAAATGCGATAGAGAATTAATAGCTCAAGGCTTAGGCAATATTTTAGTTCCTTTTTGCGGTGGAGTTCCTGCGACTGCTGCTATTGCTAGAACTAGCGTGGCTATTAAGTCTGGTGCTGTTACTAGGCTTACTGGTATATTTCATTCTATAATTTTATTGGTATCTATGCTTGTTTTAGCACCGATTATGAGTTTAATTCCACTTAGTGCGTTAGCTGGAATTTTATTTGTAACTGCATTTAGAATGAATGAGTGGCATACTATTAAATATTTTTTTAAAAATAGATTTAAAGGTGCTTTAGTTCAGTTTTTTGCAACTATGTTAGCAACTATTATTTTTGATTTAACAATTGCAATTTTAATAGGCGTGATTTTATCTTTAATGCTTTTAATGGTTCAGATTTCAAACTTAAAAATTAAATTTGATTATTTTGATAGTGAGAAATTTACTGATTTAAATTCTCCTTTACCACAACATATAAAACAAGCTGAAGTAATTTATATAATGGGAGCTATTATATTTTCTAATACGGATAAAATTTTAGAATTAACTAGCAGAATAAATTATAAAACAGCGATTATATTTTCTATGCGAGGGACAACTTATATGGATATTTCAGGAGCAAGTGCCTTTCTTGAAGTAATAGAAGCCATTAAAAAGCGAAAAATTCCCGTATTTATTGCAGGTGTTTCTCCTGATATCAAAGAAATTATGAAAAGAAGTGGTATTGTTGAAGCTATTGGAGTAGATAATTTTTATTGGAGCGTTGAAATGACTATTAAATAGCTATTAAAACTATTTAAAAGTATTTTTCAAAATTATATTTGGCGATATTGTTTTTTTGATTTTATAAAGATTTTTGGTGCTTATATTTTGTATTGTGTTTAAAAAGAATTTAAATTATCTTCTACTCATTCTAGCAATTACGCCTAAGACTTCAGCCGTTGCTTTATATAATTCTACAGGGATTTCATCTCCTACTTCACAAATCTTATAAAGTGATCTTGCTAATTCTCTTTGCTCATATATTGGAATATCGTGTTTTTGTGCTATTTCACGGATTTTAAAGGCGATATTATCAACTCCTTTTGCTAATACCACAGGGGCTTTATGCTTTGTCCTATCATAAGCAATTGCGATTGAGTAATGAGTTGGGTTGGTAATTACCACATCAGCATTAGGGACATCTTGCATCATACGATTTCTTGCTGCTTGCATTTGGATTTGCCTAATTTTTGCCTTTACTTGCGGGTCTCCTTCCATTTGCTTGTATTCATCTTTAATCTCTTGCTTACTCATTCTAAGACCTTTAAAATACTGAAAACGAACTATAAAAATATCAAGTATTCCAAATACTAAAAATGAGCAAATAACGGCTGCAAAAAGGATTATGATTTTATCTCTTAACCACTCCATTTGTTTAATGAGTGGCAAAATTGCTAAATGGCTAAGTCCTGGCAAAAAGCTATATATAAAATACCCAACAATGCCGAAAATAACGCTAACTTTTAGAATGATTTTTACTAATTCTATTAGCTTTTTCATTGAAATTATATTTTTAATGCCCTTGATTGGATTGATTTTGCCAAAATTAGGCATTATGGGTTTGAGTGTAAAATTAAAGCCTATTTGCATAACATTTGCAATAATTCCAGCAATAGCAATTGCAATAGCAAGTGGTAATACCATTAATGTAAGCTCTAAAAGGGTTTTAATACCTATTTTATAAAGCAATTTATTATCAATTTCGCTACCTATTAAACTCTGATAATAAATGTATAAAGCCGTAATTCTTTCGTGCAGAAAATAAACCCAAAATAAAGCAAAGCCAAAACCAACGCAAAGAGTTATAAGTGCTGCCACATCTTGACTTTTAGCGACATTTCCTTCTTTTCTGGCGTCTTCTATCTTTTTATCTGTGGGTTCTTCTGTCTTTTCTGCATCATCAGCCATAATTATTCACCAAGTCTTATAGAAAAATCAACCCAAGTAGCCTTATAAATATTTGAGCCTGAACTTACTACATCAACTCCGCTTTTAGCATATTCAACTATGGTGTTTTCGTTAATATCCCCACTAGCTTCTAAGATAACTTTAATGCCTAAACTATCTCTTAATTTTACTATATTAGCACACTCACTAGGGCTCATATTATCAAGTAAAATCGCATTTACATTAGCTTCTAAAGCAGCCTTTACTTGTTCGATTGTATCGCACTCAATTTCAATTGGAGTGTAATATGGGATTTTGCTTTTTAGCTCTTTTATAAAAGATTTTAAATCCTTTACTCCAAGCAAATGAGTATCTTTTAGCATTATACAATCATCTAAACCTAAACGATGATTTTGCCCACCACCACAACGAATTGCGTATTTTTCAAACACTCTTAATCCAGGTCTTGTCTTTCTAGTATCAAGCAAAGCTACATTATAATCTTTTATTAAAGCTTTCATTGAAGCAACTTTTGTAGCAATCCCTGATGCGTGTTGAATAAAATTAAGTATGGTTCGCTCACTCATTAATAAAGTAGTTTTTAAGGTTTTAAATTTTGCTAAAATATCGCCTTTTTTAAAGCTCTGTCCATCTTTTATAAATAATTCATATTCAATATTTTGCATTTTACAAATCTCTTTAAAATAAGGCTCGCCAGCAAAAACCCCATCACTTTTAGCCTTAAGATTTGCTTTTATTATTTCATTATTTTCAAGTTGTGAGAATAAATCTCCCCTACCTAAATCATCATTTAATTCTTTTTTAATAAGTTCAATTTCACTATTAATTAACATTATTTGCCTCCATTAAGTTTAAAAACTCTAAAAATGTATTACTTAAAGCTACAACTTCACTAAAAGGCACGCTTTCATTTGCTGCATGGATTTTATCATTTACTACGCCTAATTCACAGACTAAAACGCCATATTTTGCAAATAATCTAGCATCACTAGTGCCGCCTTTTGCGTTTAAGCTAGTATTGAAAATACCTTGATTTTCTAAGGCTTTTTTAAGAGTTTTTACAAGTATTGAATTAGCGTCTGTATAAAATGGCTCTGAACTTTGTTTGATTTCTAATTCATAATCTAAATTCTTTAAATTTTCTCTTAAAAAATCTTCTAAATCTTGCTTGCTTGTAAGTGGAGAATTTCTAACATTCAGCATAATTTTAAACTCACTAGGAGTTACATTTGATGCACCAATTCCTGCACTTAAATTAGTAATTACTATTTTACTTGGTTCAAAAAACTCATTGCCATTATCTAAATCAAATCCTGAAATTTTAGCTAAAAACGAAGCCCCTAAATGAACGGGATTTTTACATTTTGATGGATAGGCTGCATGACCTTGGGTTCCTAATATTTTTATATTTGCGTGAATACTACCCCTACGACCAACTTTTATACTATCACCAAATTCTTTTTCGCAAGTTGGCTCGGCAACTATGCACATATTAGGCAAATCATTTCTTTTATCTAATTCTTCTAAAACCTTGATAATTCCATCTTTACCATCGCCTTCTTCATCGCTTGTTAAAACAATGCTGATTTTTCTTATATTTTTAATATCGTTTTTGCTAAATTCTTTAATTGCATACAAAAATGCTGCAACGCCACTTTTCATATCTTGAGTGCCACGCGCTATTATTAAATCATCTTTTATAGTTGGTAAAAACGGCTCACTTTCCCAGCCATTTCCACTAGGAACTACATCAATATGTCCGCAAAAACAAATATGCAAACCAACTTTGTTAAATTCTTTGCTTAAGATTTGATTTGTAGTATTATTTATAGCTATGATTTCATTATCAAAATTAGATAAAAACTCACTTGTAATTTTATAACAATTCTTAGCATCAGGAGTAACACTAGCTTCTTTTAAAAGGTCTATAAATAATTTTTTAAGCATTTTTTTCCTTTAAATGATAAAAGTCTAAATCAATTTCTTCTTGAGTAAAAGTTGGACTTGGTTTTCCTAAATAAAATCCTTGAAATTCATCAACACCAATTTCAATACATTTTTTAAATATCTCTTCTGTGCTTACAAATTCTGCAACGGTTTTAATGCCTAGAGATTTTGAGAATAAAACTATAGTTTTGACTATTTTTTCGCTTTTTTCATCTTTTGTAATTTTTTCTATAATACTTCCATCTATTTTAATATAATCAGGCATTAATTCTAATAAATACGAAAAATTACTAAATCCACTACCAAAATCATCTAATGCGATTTTGCAGCCTAATTCTTTCACTCTTTTTAAGAAGTCTTTTATTTTTTCATTTTGTGAAATATTCTCATCTTCTAATACTTCAATAATTAAGCGATTAGCAACCCCTGTTCTTCTTAAAAGATTTATGAATTTATTATTTTTAGCACTATCAATCATATCTCTTCCGCCAAGATTTACACATAAAACAATGTCTTGATTTTCAACTAGAGTTTGAACAACTTTTTCTATCACAAAATTTTCAATAATTTCGTATTGTTTCATTTTAATTGAAACTGCTAAAAAAGCACCTGGAGTTATTACATCAGTTCCTTCAGGAGTTTTTTTGACAATTCTTACTAAAGATTCAAATTTAGTAATATTTTTATCTTTATCAAAAATAGGTTGGAAAAAAGGTAAGATTTCGTCTTTTGCTATTGCGCTTTGAATTGATTTTGCTGTGCTTAGTTGATGGAAATATTCTTTTTCTTCATCTATAAATTTAGAATAACAAACGAAATTCTTATTATCTCTTTTTGCTCTTTTTAGTGCAATAAATGCTTTTTTAAGGGTGTTTTCATTTTCTAAACAAAGTCCCATTGTAAGCGTTAAAACTATGCTAGCTATTTGGTGATTATACTCTATTGTTAAATCTTTATTTTTAAGCTCTTGCATAAGCTCTGTTACTAATTCTTCATATCGTTGTTCATCTTCAATACTATCTTCTAAAAGTGCAAACAAATCCCCATCAAGCTTATAGACTTCTAAGTGGTTTTCATCAGCAAAATCGCTCATAATTAAGGCAATATGTTTTAATAAATCATCAGCCGTATTAGCGTCAAAATAATCATTAATTTTTTTAAACTCATCAATATCAACTAATAATAATTTTGGATTTTTCATAAGAACGATTGATTTTTCTAAACTTCTTTTATTTTTTAGTTGAGTTAGCGGGTCTATACTTGCTTCAATTTCAAGTTTTTCTATTCTTTTAGTGTATGTGCTAATACTTCTTTGATATTGTGCTGAGATATGATTTTTTTGTTTATATAGAATATAGATTAAAATGAAAAAACAAATATTTAAAAGCACAGGTATGTAAAATTGGTAAAATCTAGAATTTGTAAGATAAAATTGGTTATTAAACCCATAATAAATTCCATTAATTAATTCGTAATATCTTATATTAAATTGATTTTTATCTACTTTGATAGCTTCGTAAAAATTATCATTTTTTGCTAGTTCTTTAATCTCTAATTCACTTAATTTTGGGCTATTATCATTTTTTAAGATAATTTTATTGTCTTGAATGATAAATTCGCTTAACATTTGAGAAGATTTTAATTCTTCTTTATTTATTAATGAATGAAAATAGCTTTCTGTAAATAATCTAACATAATTTCTAGAATCCATAAAAAGATAAAAATTAAGTAGAACAAAAACACCAATTAATAAATATAAAATATTTTTTATTTTTTTAAAATCCTTGTTTTCCATTTTTCAACCTACAATCTTATAATTTTAGCCCCAAATCCACCAGCATTTGCAGGTGCATCACAAAAGCTTTTTATACTCCTATTAGTTTTTAAATATTCTTTTACAGCATAAGCTAAGCGACCTGTTCCAATGCCGTGATATACGATAATCTCATCAAATCCAATTATTAGTGCGTCTGAAATAAATTTATCTAATAATTCAATAGCTTCTTCGCTTCTTAATCCATGCAAATCTAATTTAGTGCTAGCATTGCTTACACTTTTTTCATAAGTTACTTTGCTAGAATTTGATTTAGGAATTTCGCCACTTCTTTTTAACATTGAAATATCAAGTTTTAATTGTAGCATATCAGTTTGCACGGTTGCTATATTTTTATTTAAAGCTATGATTTTGCCTTTAATTTTTTCGTATTTTACAAAATCTCCTATTTTAAATTCTTCTCTTTTAACGCTTTCTGGTTTTATTTGCTGCTTTAATACATTTGCTGCATTAATTTGTCTTTGTTTGTCTTTTAAATCAGAAAAATCAAGAGTTTTTTTAGCCGCATTTATTGCTTTAAAATATTCATTTTCTAATTCATTTTTGCGTTTTTTGTATTCTTCAATTAATTTATTTTCTTTATCTTTTAGGCTTTCTAAGAGATTGTTTAATTTATTTTCTTTTTTTTCGTTGTTTGCAATTAGCATTTTAAGTTTTGCATCAAGTTCTAGGTTTTTATTTAGCATTTCATTTATATTTTGCTCAGCTTCGCTAGAGCTTTTTCTAGCAAGTTCAACCAAACTAGCACTTATTCCATATCTTAAAGCCGTCTCGTATGCGTATGATTTGCCTACAATTCCCGCTAAAAACTCATATTTAGGACGCTCATTTTTAATATCATATAAAGCTGCTAATAATTCTACTTTATCTTCTTTAGCAAGTAGCATTGCTAAGCGTTTGTGATGGGTTGTGATTATTAGTTTTCCGTGTTTTTTCAGCTCACAAATTAGGGTAAAAAATAATGAACTCGCTTCTTCAAAATCAGTTCCTAGCTCAATCTCATCAACCCCTAATAAGAAATTTTTCTTACCATTCATTTTAGCAAATGCTAACATTCTTCCTGCAAAAGTAGAAATATCATTTTTAGCCATTTGTGGGTCTTCAATAATGCTTATATATTCTTTGAAAGTGCTTATGTGAGATTTGTTTGCATTAATTCTCATAGGAACTAGATATTTTGTCATAAAACTAGCAGCTAAAATGCTTTTAAGTAGCATTGATTTTCCACCCGCATTTACACCTGTTATTAATAAAACTTGCTCTTTAAACTCTACGCTAACAGGTTTTGGATTATTTAAAGCGGGGTGGCAAAACTCACTTAAGATAATTTTATCATCATTACTTGGAGTTATGAAGTTTAAATCCTTCTTTTTAGCAAAATTAACCCTTGCAATATAGCTATCTATTAAATCAAATTCTTTATTTATGAACTTTAAAAACAATAAATGCTTAGATAAAATTTCACTAAATTGTTTTGCGTATTCAAATCTTTTAGCATCGGCTTCATTTTCTAATCTTTTTATGACTTGTTTGTAGTTTAAAATACTGCTAGGTTCTACATAAAATCCACCACCACTACTTCTTGCAACAATACTAGCATCAAGCACTTTAGCAAATCCGCCCCTAACCAATAAGCATTCAGTATTTGATATAAAATGTATTTGAGTATCTATTAAATAGCTTTCAAGTGATTTTGAGTTTAACAGGCTTCTTAGATTTTGATTTATGCTTTGGTTTAATTCTTTGATTTTGATTTTTATACTTTGTAAAAGCTCATCTTTTTCTTCATCAAATACATCATCTTTAAAATATTTTAATATATTTTCAATTTCATTAGGAATTATGATTTTTTCAAGGTATTTTTTAAAAGAATTTGAAAACGGAATTTGAAATAAGTATTTAAAATAATTTAAAATCTTTACAAATTCTTCTATCTCATCAAGGTGTAAAATGCCTTTTTTGCTAAGATGATTTAATGCTTTGCTTAAATCTTTTACGCTTTTTAATTCTTTTAATTCATATTCGCATAATTCATTAATTCTTGCTAGGTGTAAATTAGTATCCCCTTCAATAAATAAAGGTTTATTTCTAGCAAATAAAGCAAATAATTCATCTAAATATTCAACTAAATCAAGGTTTTTAATAATTTGTAGCATCAAAAAACTCTTTTATCGTATTTAGCATAATTTTAGGCTCATTAATTTTATTTACTTCATTTCTAAATTCACTCGCATTTGCTAAGCCTTTTGAATATTCGTGCAAGTGTTTTCTAAACAACGAACAAGCATAATCTTTGTATAAATCACACATAAATTCAAAATGCGTAAGTATGATTTCGCTTTTATTAATTTCATTAAATTTACCCTTAATTTGAGAGAAAATCCAAGGATTTCCAACAGCATTCCTTCCTATCATAAGCCCATCAGCATTGGTTTGTTCTAATACCATTTGATGGTTTTCATAAGATATATCGCCGTTTGCAATTATTTTGGTTTTTGCTAAAGATTTTGCTAGTTTTATAGCGTTATAATCTACCTTAGCACTATACATTCCCGCTCTAGTTCTTCCGTGAATACTTATAAAATCTAGTTCTAATTCGTTTAAAGCATTTATTATTTTTTCTATTTCGCACTCATTAAAACCAAGTCTTATTTTAACACTTGTTGTGCCTACTTTATTATTGGTTTTTATAATATCTAGGAGTGATTTTAGATTATCTAAGTCTTTAAGTAGTGCTGAACCTGCATTTTGCTTAATAACTTTATTTACAGGACAGCCACAATTAAAATCAATCCCGTGAATGTTTTCTTCTTTATTTATAATCTCAACTGCTTTTTTTATAATTTCTTTATTTGAACCTGCAATTTGAGCTATAAAAGGTCTTTCGCTTTTATCTTTTTCTAACATAGTTAAAGATTTTTCACTCTCATAAACAAGAGCGTTTGAACTAATCATTTCGCTAATTGTTACATCACAATCAAATCTTTTAACAAGTCTTCTAAAGGCAAGATCGCTAAGACCTGCCATTGGTGCTAGAAATAAGGGCTTAGAATTAGCAAATAAGTTTATCAACATCGTAAGTTTTACCTTGTTCTTTTAAAAATACAATTAATTTAAAATCTTCTAAATCAGCTTCGCTACCATAAATTTCTTCTATTAATTCATCAAATAATGCAAGTTTTGCAAGTATATATAAATACGCTCTAAATGCGTTATCTTTTTCATTTTTTAGTTTTAAAAAGATTGCTTTTAGGCTATTTGGCTCAATTTTTGCAAATAATTCTTTTGCAAAATCTAAATATTCGCCTTCTTCAAAATTATCATTAAAAATTAAAACTTCTAATTCAGCATTGCTAAGACTTAAATCATCATTAGCAAATCTATTTAAAAGGATTTTAATATCTTCTTTGCTTTTTTGAATTTTTAGTGTTTTAATATTTGCATAAATGCCGTTTAAAATTAGATTATTGTAGGCACTTAGGCTGATTTCATCTTGAATTTCTTCTTGATTTTTTAGTAAGTTATAAGCGTAATTTAAATCATTTTTAGCTTTATTTGCTTCGTTTTTTAAATAAATTGTATTGTCTTTAGATAGTTTAAATGGTTTTAAATCACAGATTTCTCCATTTTCAACCATTGCTTTTATAGCTATTGCATTATTTAATTTATCAGCACTTGTTCCTGCTTGATTGTAATAAAGTGATTTTACTAATTCACTAGCGTCTTGAAATTCTTTTGTTTTAAACTTGTAAATATTTTTTTTATCTAAAACTAAATCTTCTAAAAACATTTCAAATTTTTTACCATCTTTAATAAGTCTTTTTGTTGAAAAATGAAAAGAAATAAATGAAAAATAAAAATAAAGTAATGCAAATATAACATATATAACAAGTGGCATACAAACCCAAGTAAAGCTATCAAATTCAAATGTTTTTTGAAAATTGAAAATTCCTAAATTAATTACTCTTGTAGAGTTAAATAAATCATTAAAAAATATAACAATAATAAGTCCAATTAACATTAAATATAAAATAGAATAAATTAAAAAATTTCTAATTTTCATAACAATCCTTTACTTATGATAAGGGTGATTTGAATTTATACAAAAACCCCTATAAATTTGTTCTAACAATACAATCCTTGCAATTTCATGTGAAAATGTAAGTTTTGAAAAACTCAATACATAATCACATTCATTTAAAAACTCATCATTAAATCCAAAAGCTCCACCTACAAAAAAATTAATCTCATTTTTATCTTGCAATAACTTAGCAAATTCAATACTATCAATGCTCTTGCCCCTTTCACTTAAAGCTATACTAAAAGTTTTTTTATAAGGCATATAAGCTTTTGCATATTCTATTCTAGCTTCATTTGAGCCCAAATCTTGTGCTTTTGCGATTTGTTTTGAAAATACATTATTTAGATTAAGTTTTGAAAATTGATTTATTAATTTTATAAATCTATTTTCAAATTCGCTTAATTTTTCTAATTTTTTTTGAATAAAATAAATATTTATATTCATTTAAAATATCGTAAAAAATCACTTAAAAATTCACGCTGATTAGCTCTTGGAACAATAGAATCAATAAGTCCATGCTCTAATAAAAACTCAGCACTTTGAAATCCTTCAGGTAAATCAGCTCCTATAGTTTGCTTAATAACTCTAGCACCAGCAAAGCCAATTTGTGCCATAGGTTCAGCAATTACAATATCTCCAAGCCAAGCAAAAGACGCTGATACTCCACCAAAAGTAGGGTTAGTTAAAATTGATATATAAGGAAGTCTTTCTCTAGCAAGTAATTTTAATGCAGCTGATGTTTTTGCCATTTGCATAAGTGAATATGTGCTCTCTTGCATTCTAGCACCACCACTTGCACTAATTATTATAAGCCCTTCTTTTTTTTGCATAGCGCGTTGAACTGCACGAACGATTTTTTCGCCTTCAACACTTCCTAGCGAACCACCCATAAAAGAAAAGTCAAACACACATAATTGAACGCCAATTCCACCGATTTTGCATTCTCCTGAAATTACCGCACTCGTTCTGCCTGTTTTTTCTTCGCTTTCGTTTAAGCGTTTTTTATAGCTTTTTGAATCTACGAATTTTAATGGGTCATTAGCTCTTAAAGTTTTATCATATTCAATAAAACTTCCTTCATCAACTAGCATTTCTATTCTTTCATTAGGGCTTATTTTCATATGTAAGCCACACTTAGGGCATACATTAAAGCAACTTGCAACTTCTTTATAATACATTAAAGCATGACAATTATCACATTTTACCCAGTGATTTGGTGCTTCATTTGGCTTTGATTGTGTTCTTCTAATTTTAAAAATATCTGCAAAACTCATTCTTATCTCCTAAAATTGACTTCCTATGCTAAATTCAAATGTATTTGTTTTATCCCCTGATTTTTTATCAATAGGTTTTGAGAATACAAACACTAATGGTCCCATTGGTGTGCTCCAATCAAGACTAATTCCTGCACTTTGTCTTTTAATCTCATTTAATTTTTTTTCGCCTATCATACCATAATCATAAAAAATTGAACCACGAAGTTTTAATTTATTAATTAATGGGAAATTGATTTCTACACTAGAATTAAGTGAAATCGCTCCACCTTTATCGTAAGGATAAGCAATTACTCCGTTTCCTAATTTATCTACTTTAGTGTGAGTATTTGTATCATAATATCCAATACCCCTTGGAGTTATGCTATCACTTTCATATCCTCTAACACTTCTTAAACCACCAAGATATAATCTTGAGTTAATTGGTGTATCTTTATAATTAAATAATTTATTAAATGATGTTCTAAATCTAAAAATTAAATCAGTGTCAAAATCTTCTTTTAAACCTTTATAATATTTAAAATCAAAGGCAAATTTTTTATATTTTTGGTCTCCCCCAAGCCCTGCATAAGTAAATGCTGCTCTACTATAAATACCACTTCTTGGTAAGTAAAAATCATCAGTATTATCAAAATATAAATATGGAGTTATAGCTGATTTTCTTGATTTGCCTAATTTTTCACCACTTGCAATCATTTCAATAGTTGCTTTTCTTAAATCACTTTGCTCGTAATTATAAATAGCTCCAATTCCCCAAAATCTAGCTAATTCTCTACCAATGCTAAGTTCTAAACCATTATTGTATTCTTCATAAGTATCCCAATCTCTTTTGTAGCTATATATATCAAAGCCTGTTGAGTATTTAGAATCAAATATCCTAGGATTGTTTAAAAAGATTTTACCAGTTACATCTTTATCTGATTTTTCTAAATTAATCCCACCATACATTCCGCTACCTAAGATATTCCTATCGCTAACAGATGCGTTAATTAAGAATCCATCAGATGTGCTATAACCAATACCACCAGTAATTGAGCCTGTTGATTTTTCTTTTACATCTACTAATAAATCAATATCTCCCGTAAAGCTTGGTTTTGGAGTGATATTTACTTCTTCAAAATAACCGGTTTTTCTAAGTGCTATAATGCTATCATTTAAATCTGTTTTGTTAAATTGCATTCCTTCGGTTAAGAATAATTCTCTTCTTACTACTTTATCTAAAGATTTATCATTGCCTTTAATTATTACTTTACCAATATTGTATTTATTTCCTAGATTAACTCTAAAATAAATTTTTACAACTCCATCAGCATCATTTTTAGCAATATCAGGATAAACCTCTGCTAAAGCATATCCTTTATCTTGGAATTTGGTTTTAATTAATTCTATATCAGAACGAATTTTTTCTGAATTAATATATTTTCCTTTTTTGCTTCTTAAATCACTTAAGTTAAATTTCACTTCATTTTCTAGTGGGTTTTCTATTGTGATTTCTTCTATTTTATAGCGTTTGCCTTCGCTTATATAATAGGTTAATTCTGCTTTGTAAGTTTGCATATTAGCTTCTAAATAAGGATTTGATACATTAGCATCAAGATAGCCTTTTTTCATATATTCATCTTTAATTCTAGCAGGGTCGTTTGGTAGTTCGGTTGAGTATAATTTACCATCATTAAATCCCCAAAACCAACCCAATAGTTCTTTTTCTTTATTTGCTATTACAGGGTCAAAATCACTATAGTCTAATTTTTTAGCACCTATTAAATTAACTTTTTTAATTGTTATGATTTCGCCTCTATTTATGTTGAAATTTAATACAACAGCATTATTTTCAAGCTCTTGAGTATCAACTTCAACTACGCTATCATAAAATCCACGAGATTGGTAGTATAGAATTATTTTTTCTTTTGCTTCTTCTATTTTTCTATCATTATAAGCTTCGCCTTTTTTAATACTTAAAAACGATTCTATTTGCTTTTTATCATTACTTGAAGTTCCTTTGATATTTACTTTTGCAATGAATTGTTTTTCTACAACATTAAATATTAGCTTTCCATTATTTTCATCAACATAAATATCATCAAAATATCCATAAGAAAAAAGGTTTTTAACCGCATCATTTATCTTATATATATTAACTTCATCATTAATTTTTAAATCCACAGCCTTTAAGGCTTGTTCTTTTGACAAGTGATATAAGCCTTTAAATTCAATATCACTTATTGTATTTGCATAAATCAAAGAACTAATAGCACTTACATATATAATTTTTTTCATATTTAACCTGATTTTTTGATTTTGAAGAAAGAATAATAATAAAAGAAAGTTAATATTAAGTTTGTAAAAAAAGCCCTAAAAATAGGGCTTTTCGGCTTAAATATAGCCTTGGTCTATCATAGCATCTGCAACTTTTTTAAAGCCTGCAATATTTGCTCCTGCTAATAAATTGTGTTCAAATCCAAATTCTTTAGCAGTATTTGCAGTTCTAGCGTAAATATCTTTCATAATCTTATGTAATTTTTCATCAACTTCGTTAAATGTCCAAGAAGTCATATTTGCATTTTGTTGCATTTCAAGCGCACTTGTAGCTACACCACCAGCATTTGCTGCTTTTGCCGGTGCATAATATATTTTGTTTTCTAAAATAAATTTTTGTGCATCAAGTGTGCAAGGCATATTAGCACCTTCAGCGATTAATTTACAGCCATTTTTATATAAGTTTTTCGCATCTATTAAGCTAAGTTCGTTTTGTGTTGCACAAGGGAAAGCATAATCACAAGGAATACTCCAAATTCCATTTGTTCCTTTTTCATAATTTACTTTAGATACAAAAACTGCACCTTTTTTGCGGTTAGCATAATCACTTACACGAAGTCTTAAGTTTTCTTTAATTTCTTTTAAAAGGTCTAAGTCAATTCCATCTTTATCATAAACATAGCCATCGCTATCGCTTACTGCAACAACTTTTGCTCCGTATTCATAAAGTTTTTCAATAGTATAAATAGCCACATTTCCACTACCTGAAACTACGCAAGTTTTTCCTTCAAAGCCTTCGCCTTTTTCTTTTAGCAATTCTTTTGAGAAATAAACCGTTCCATATCCTGTAGCTTCTTTTCTAACTAATGAACCGCCCCAGCTAATTTTTTTACCTGTTAAAGTTCCATCAAATTTAGAAGTAATTTTTTTATAAGCTCCAAACATATATCCAAGCTCTCTAGCACCAACGCCAATATCTCCAGCAGGTACATCGGTTGAATAGCCTATGTGTTTGCTAAGTTCGCTCATAAATGCTTGGCAAAATCTCATTATTTCAGCATCGCTTTTGCCTTTAGGGTCAAAATTAGCCCCACCTTTACCGCCGCCTATATAAAGTCCTGTTAAAGAGTTTTTAAAGATTTGCTCAAATGCTAAGAATTTTAAAATGTCAAGATTTACCGTAGGGTGAAATCTTAAACCACCTTTATAAGGTCCAAGAGCACTAGAAAATTGAACTCTGTAGCCAAAATGTGTTTGAGCTTTACCACTATCATCAATATATACAACTCTAAAAATAATTGTTCTTTCTGGCATTACTAGTCTTTGTAATACTGCGTGTTGTTCGTATTGCTTGTTGCTTTCTAGTAATGGTGTAACTGATTTTAAAACTTCAGTTGCACATTGTAAGAATATAGGTTGTCTAGATGAATAAGTTTTGATTAATTCAAGTGTTTCATTTACATAAGATTTTGCACTCATTTTTTCTCCTTTAAAAAATAAAAAAATATTATACAAAAAAAATTAAATTTATGATAAAAATTTTTGAAGAAAAATGTATGAAAAAAATTAATAAAAATTTGTGATTAATTTTTAGGAATTTAAAATGATTAAATTCCTAGAAGTTTTAAACTATTGGTATGAATAATTGATAATTATCGTCTAGTATTTCGTAAAGTTTTGAAAAATCATTAGATAAATATTTTAAAGTATTCGTTTTGATTATATGCTTTTCAAATCCTAAACAATGTATTATGTATGGATTAAATTTTAGCTCTAATAATGGGTTTTTGCTTTTGTATTCTACTAATTCTAAATTCTTATTAAAAAATTGTGATTGCATATTTATATGCTCTATTAAATCATCACTTACAGGATTTGCATTATCAAAATACATCATTTTTGCATTTAAATTAAGTATTAAAGAAATATCTAATAAAGTAGATGTTAAATTCTCCACTCTAAGAGAGCCTGAACCTATGCAAGCTATAGTATTTAGCTTTGCAAAATCTATTGTTCCTATTTTTAAAACAGGCATAGAACTATCATAAAAAGTTGCTATATTTTTTTTAAAAATTTCTTTACTTGTAATAAATAGTCCAGAATACATATTACAAAACTCTAAAACTACATTATTTACCGATATATCTTCATATTTAATATGGACTATTATTGTCTTTCTTTTAAGTTTCTTTAATTTTTCTAGGTCTTTATTTATTGTAGGATTTACTACATAAAAAATTAGTCTTGAACTATTAGATTTTGCGTGTAATAAAAGTGCTGTATTTATTAAATTGTCTATATTTTCATCAATTTTCATATCAATTACAACGCAAATACTATCTCCATAAGGGCTAGGAAATTGTCCTACCTGACCTTTAATCCTTGAAAACATTAGATTTAAAATATTTGGATCACCTACTAAAACTAGCTCATCATTTGCTAGAATTTGAGTATCGGGTTTTGGTAAAATTATTTCATTATCTCTATAAATTAATGCGATTTTATAAAATTCTTGCGCAATTGCATTTATATGTTTGTTTGCATAAATTGAGCCAACAGGAACAAATACTTGCATAATCTCGCCAATTCCAAGCCCAATATCTCTTGCTATCATTGGCATATTTGGCAAAATATCTATTAAATGATTTGTAGTCATTTCTTCTTGATTAATAAGAGTGCAAAAGCTATCATTTTCGTATTCTTTATTGTTTGATAACACTACAATTCTTACTCTTTTATCAATAAATCTTATAGCATCATAAGCAAGCCTTGTATCTAAATCATTATCAAATAATAAATATACAAGTTCAAGATTATTATTTACATAATTTTTAAGTCTTGCAGCATTTGTAGGGTCAATTTTAATATGAGTAAAACTATGCTTAAAATTAATATCATCTTGGCAAACGATTATATATTCTTTTGTGCTATCCTTAAACTTTGCAAGTTCTTTTAAGAAGTGATTTGCAACACAAACCTTAGCTAAAACTAATATTTTTTTCATAACAACTCCATTTTATAAAGGAAAATTATAATGAAATTTGATTTATATTCAACAGATAATAACGCTAGGCTTGGTAAAGTAAGCACAGCTCACGGGGAATTTAATACCCCTTGTTTTATGCCAGTAGGAACTCAAGGCTGCGTAAAAGCCCTAGATGCAACTGATATGCAAAGTCTAGGAGCAAAAATAATCCTAGCAAATACTTATCATACTTATTTAAGACCAGGTGCTGATTTGATAGCTAGACACGGCGGGCTACATAATTTTACTAAATTTAATGGAAGCTTTCTAACTGATAGTGGTGGATTTCAAGCCTTTTCACTAAGTAAAAATACAAAACATAGTGATGATGGAATTACCTTTAAAAGCCACATTGATGGGAGCTTGCATCATTTTACACCTGCAAGTGTTTTAAAAACAGAGTATTTATTAAATAGTGATATTTGTATGGTTTTAGATGATTTATGTGCTTTACCTGCTAGTGAAGAAAGGATTAAAGCAAGTCTTAAACGCACTATTTATTGGGCTAAACTCTCGCTTGAGATGAAAAAAGAATTTCAAAATACAGATGAAATTACCTTGCTTCAAAAATATTCAAAAGAGCTTTATAAAAGCGAGTTTAAAAAGCTTTATACAAATGAATTAAAAAGAGAGCAAAATATCTTTGCTATCGTTCAAGGTGGGACTAATCATACGCTAAGAAGTGAGTGTTTAAAAGGTATTTTAGATGCTGAAAACGAATACTATTTTGATGGACTTGCAATTGGTGGGCTAAGCGTTGGAGAGCCAAATGAATTAATGTATGAAACGGTAGAAAAACTAGCCCCACAAATGCCACAAAATCGCCCAAGATATTTAATGGGAGTTGGAACTCCGCTTGATTTGGTAGAAAATGTCGCTCGTGGGGTTGATATGTTTGATTGCGTTATGCCTACTAGAAATGCTAGAAATGGCACATTATTTACAAGTTTTGGCAAAATAAATATAAAGGCTAGTTTTATGAAAGATGATAATGAGCCAATTGATAAAAACTGCTCTTGTTATACTTGTAGAAACTATAGTCGTGCTTATGTTCATCATTTGTTTAAAGCTGGAGAGATTACATTTTTTCGCTTAGCAAGTCTTCATAATTTGCATTATTATTTAAATTTAATGAGTGAGATTAGAGAAAATATAGCTAATAAAACTTTTGCTAATTTTTATAAGAATTTTAAAGAGATTTATAAATAATATTAGTTTAAATACTAATATTATTTAAGCTAAACTTAGAAAGTCTTTATTGAGCTTTCTAATTTTTCCTTGAAAATTTACGCTAATTAAATTGCCTTCAATGGCAAGTATTTTTCCACTACCAAATAATTTATGATTTACTGCATTTCCTACTTTAAATTCATTAGTAGAATTATTTATAGTAGTATTGCTAGTATTTTTATACATAATTTCATTTACAAAAATACTTGGATTTGTATAATCATATTGTAAATAGAATTTATGTTTTGCCCTTGTCATCGCTACATAAGCTAATCTTCGCTCTTCTTCAATATCAAAAATACCCATAAAAGTGCAAGGCATTTTGCCACCATCACAATCAATTAAAAATACATATTCAAATTCTAATCCTTTACTAGCGTGAATAGTCATAAGATTAATTGCGTTATTATTTTCTTTTATTATTTGTTCTTGTAAGATGATTTTATTTAAAAAATTAGTAAGCTTAGCAATATCGGCATTAAAGCCGCATTCTCTTTTGATAATATCAAAAAATACCGAGCAGTTTTCAGCTCTCGATTTTGGATTATCAAATAAATTATGAACTTCAAGAGAAGCTAATTTATTTAAAAATAAAGCGAATTTATCTTGAGTTGTAGTATAAAGCTCTATAAATTCTTTAATTTCAATATTTTTAAAACTATCTAAATTATCTTTTAAACTTTCAAATAAAGATGGTTTTTTAGATAAATTCTCTAATTTTTCTAAGGCTTTTTCACCAAATTTTCTTTTAGGCATATTGATGATTTTTTTAAAGGCCAAGTTATCGTTAAAATCCACATAAAGTCTTAGATAATTTATGAGTAATTTAATTTCCGCTCTTTCGAAAAACGGAACAGAACCAATAACTTTATAAGGTATATTCTCACTAATTAATCTAGGCTCAATGAAATTTCCACTCATATTCATTCTATATAAAACACAGATTTCATTGTGCTTTACGCCTTTTTCTATAAGACTTTTAATCTCGTAAATTACTTCATAATAATTTTCTAATTTAGTAATATCTATATCAAATTCATTATTTGTAAATAGCTCTTTTCCATATCTTGTTTTATTGTTTGCTATTAAGCTATTTGCGTGATTTAATATGGTTTTTGTGCTTCTATAATTTTCTTCTAATTTAATGATTTTTGCGTCTTGAAAATCATCAGAAAATCCTAATATATTTTGTATTCTTGCGTGGCGAAATGAGTAAATACTTTGATCATCATCTCCAACTACAACGATATTTTGATGAGCTTTACATAATAATTTTAATAATTTTAATTGAGCTAAATTAGTATCTTGATACTCATCTACCATTATGTATGAATATTGATTGCTAATTTTTGTAGCTGTTGTTGGATTATTTTTTAAAATATCATGTGGCAGAATTATTAAATCATCAAAATCTATTAAATTATTGTATTCTAAAGCTTTTTCATAATCTAAATATATTTCGTGATTTTCATTTTCTAATTCAAATTCTAAGGTATTTTTAACCCTATCTATATAAGCCATAGCTTCGTTGGTTTTATTTCTTAAAAACTCTTTTTCATCTTTTAAGATTTCTTTATCTTTTTTATCCTTACTTAAAAAATTTATATCAGTTTTTCTAATTTTTTCTAAAACAAATTCTTTAATCATAGCTTTTTTATCATCAGTATCAATTAGTCTATAATTTTTCCTTCTTCTTCCATCTAATAATTCTATATATTCACTTAAAAACTCCATTCCAAAGCTATGAAATGTGCTTAAAATTGGTAAATTATTACTATAGCCTATTTCATTTAGCATTTTTATAGCTCTTTCTTTCATTGAAGCCGCGGCTTTATTTGTAAATGTAAGGCTTAAAATTGATTCAGGGCTAATTCCAACTTCACTTATTAAATAGACTAATCTGCTAATCATTGTTTGGGTTTTGCCAGTTCCAGCACCAGCTAAGATTAATAAACTTCCATCTACAAATGTAGCGGCTTGTTTTTGAGCAGGATTTAGTCTATCTAAATAATTCATTCGCAAAATTCCTTAACCATTTTAGCAATTTCATTAATTCCTAATTGCCAAAACTCATCACTATTTAAATCAAGTCCAAAAAGTCCTACCAATTCAGCCGGAGAGCGACTTCCGCCACTTGCTAAAAATTCTGTATAAAGCTCTACGAAATTAGCACATTTTTCACTCTTATAAAGCCCAAATAATGCTAAAACTAATAATTGTGCGTAAGAATACGCGTAGCAGTAAAACGGCGAATGGATAAAATGTGGGATATAGCTAAACCAATATTTGTATTTTTTGCGTAGTTTTACGCTACTACCAAACATTTTTTGTCCTTCAGCTAGCCATAAGTCGCAAAACTCATCAACACTTAATTCACCTTCGTGATTATGTAGAGCGATTTCGTAATTTGTAAAATTAATTTGTCTAAAAAATGTTGCGAATATATCTTCAATTTTACTTGCTAAAAGTGCTTTTTTATCCTTAGGACTAAGTGTATCTTTAATAGCGTCATAAACTAGCATTTCAGCAAAAACACTAGCAGTTTCAGCTGTAGTTAGTGGAGTGTTTGCATTAAAATACCCTAGATTTTCTCCTGCTAGACTTTGATGGATTAAATGCCCTAATTCGTGTGCTAAAGTGAATAAATCTCTTCTATTATTTGTATGATTTAGCATTACAAATGGTTGAGGATTTATGCCATAGCTAAATGCTCCACTACGCTTATTTTTAGCTGGATATACATCAAGGGCTTTATTATCAAGTGCTTTTTGCATAAGTTCAGCAAATTTTGGGCTAAATTTATTAAAAGTATCTTTTACAACTTTACAAGATTTCTCAAAATCCCAATCACTGCTAATATCAGCATAAAGTGGAGCGTATCTATCATAGTCTTTTAATTCTTTAAGACCTAGAATTTCACGCTTTTTATTGTAATAATTTTCTACTAAATGATAATTATTTTCGGCTGCTTTTATTAGGCTTTTTACACTTTCATCTTCAATTTGATTACTCAAATTCCTTGCTTGCATAGGATTTTCATAGCCCCTTAGCTCACATTCACTTAAGTGATTATTCTTAATCATATTAAAAATAAAGCATAGAGTTTTTATATTTTTCTTAAGTCCTTTTGTAAGTGCATCGGCTGCTCTTTTTCTTAAAGCTCTATCAGGGCTATAAAGCTTGCTTAATAGTTCTTCTTCGCTGATTTTTTTTAAATCAAGTTTAAAGGTAATATTACTTAAGTATTCATCAAATAATCTTGAAAATGCTTCTTTACCATTTATATTCATTTTCATAAATACTTGCTCGTTGCTTTTGCTTAATTGATATTTTTTAGCTTTTAGCCAATTATTTAGCATATATGAATATTTTTTACAATTATTTGCAATTTCTTGTGCGTTTTCTAATTCGCAAAACTCAATTTCAAAAAATACCAATTTACTTTCAATATTAGTGCAAATTGTGCTTATTTCTTGTAAAAACGCTCCATTTGCACTATCTTTTGCAAAATGTAAATACGCATAAGCTCCAGCACGGCTTAACTCATTATAAATGCTTTCTAATTTTGAAATGATATTTTCAAATTCTTTTTCATTTTTTAAATTATTTTCGTATTTTAAAGCAAAATCGTTTGCTTGATTTTCTAAATCTTTTAAAATTTTATATAATTCTTCTTTATTTTTATAAATTATGCTTAAATCCCATTCCATTTTATACCCTACTTAAATCTATTTTAGTATCAGAACAAATTGCAGAAAATAGCACATCAGTAGAGCTATTTAAAGCTGTTTCAACACTATCTTGAATAACTCCAATTATAAAGCCAACCCCAACTACTTGCATAGCAATATCATCATTTATCCCAAATAATGAACACGCTAAAGGAACAAGTAAAAGTGAGCCACCAGCAACCCCACTAGCTCCACAAGCAGCAAATGCAGCTAAAAAGCTAAGTAGTATAGCGTTTGTAAAAGTAATATTAAGTCCTAATGTATGAACTGCAGCAAGTGCTAAAACAGAAATAGTAACAGCAGCTCCAGCCATATTAATTGTAGCACCTAGTGGAATTGATACTCCATATAATTCTTTATCAACATTAATTTTTGAACATAGTGCCATATTTACAGGAATATTTGCAGCTGAACTTCTTGTAAAAAACGCATAAATTGCAGAGTGTTTTATACAAACCCAAACTAATGGATAAGGATTTTTCTTAGTAACTACAAATACTATTAATGGATTGATTACAAATGTTACAAATAGCATAGTCCCAACTAATACTAATAGTAATAAAACATAATCAGCTAAAGTTTCTACACCAGTTTTAGCAACACTTGTGCTTACTAGACCAAAAATACCAATAGGAGCTAGACGAACTATGAAAGCAACAATTTTAATAGTGCCTTCATTAATATCTATAAATACTTTTTTTACTTCTTTTGAGCAAGTTTTAAGTGCAATTCCAGCAGCTATAGCCCAAGTTAAAATTCCAATATAATTTCCATTAGCTAATGCACTTACTGGATTTTCTATCATTTTAAATAATAAATCTTTAAATACCATAGCAACACTACTTGGCGGGGTTAAATCAATATTATTTGGTATTTCTAATATAAGTTTTGTAGGAAATAAAAAGCTAGCAACAACACCACAAACAGAAGCTAGGAAAGTGCCTATTAAATATAAAATTATTACTTGTTTTATTTTTTTAGTTCCATTTCCATATTCTCTAGTAGAGATTGCACTAAGAACTAAAATAAATACTAATATCGGAGCAATTGCTTTTAGAGCACCTATAAAAAAATCTCCTAATAAAGAAGTATAATCAGTAAAACTAGGAATACAAATTCCAACAAAAACACCTACAACAATACCAATCATAATTTTTATAATTAAATTAGTACTTTTATATCTTTTAATCATTGAACTTAAGACGCTCATAATATCTCCTTAAAAAGGCAAAAATATAGCAAATCTCTCTTACAAAACATTAACTATAAAGGCTAAAATTAGGCAAAATTTAATTATTAAAGGATAATAAATGTATTTATTTACAAGTGAAGTAGTAAGTGCAGGACACCCTGATAAATGTGCTGATATCATTGCTGATAGCATTGTTGATTTGCATATAAATTATGATAAAAACGCTCGCGTTGCTAGTGAGGTTTTTGTCGCTGGAAAGAATGTAATAATTGGTGGAGAGATTAAATCTAATTTAAAGGTTAGTGAAAGTGAATATGAAGAAGTAGTTAAAAACGCTTTAATTAAAATAGGTTATAAAGAAAATTCTCATTTTAGCAAGGCTGAATGCTTACACCCAAGTGATGTTAAAGTGCAAGTGTTATTAAACGAGCAAAGTAATGATATTAATCAAGGCGTAGATCAAGAAAGTGGAGAAATAGGAGCAGGTGATCAAGGTATGATGTTTGGCTTTGCAAGTAGCGAAGCACCTGAATTTATGCCTGCTGCGATTTTTTATGCGAGAATGATTTGTAATAAAGTATATGAATATGCTCTAAATAATCCACACGAATTTGGAGTAGATATTAAAACTCAAGTTACAATTGATTATGAGAGCAAGGAAAATTATGAAAATTGTAAGCCTAAAAAAATCCATACAATAGTAGTTTCAGCTCCTAGCGTAAGTAGTCTAAGTCTTGATGAAGTTCGCTCAAAAATTATGAATTTAATTTGTAATTCGGGCTTACCAAAAGAGCTATTTAATAAAGATGATTGCATTATTTATATTAATCCAACAGGAAGATATGTAAATCACTCAAGCCTTCACGATAGTGGCTTAACGGGAAGAAAATTAATAGTGGATAGTTTTGGTGGATATAGCCCAATAGGTGGTGGGGCACAAAGCTCAAAAGATTACACAAAAGTTGATAGAAGTGGGCTTTATGCAGCTAGATATGTAGCAAAAAATATAGTTGCAAGTGGCTTAGCTAAAAAATGTATAGTGCAAATTAGCTATGCAATAGGAATTGCAAAACCAATTAGCGTAAATGTTGATTGTATGGGAACAAATGCAAGTGTTGATGATAATATTTTAAGTGCATTTGTTGAAAGAAATTTCGCATTAACTCCTAGATGGATTAAAGAAAAATTTAGATTAGATGAGCCTAGTAAAGCTGGATTTTCTTATGCTGATGTTGCAACTTATGGGCAAGTTGGAGTTGCAAGTTATCCTTGGGAGCAGCTTGATAGCGTTGAATTATTTAAGAGTTTATTAAAATGAAAATAGGAATTATTGGACTTGGAGCCGTTGGTTCGGCTGCAAGTTTTATGCTAAGTAGTCAAAATATAGCAAACGAGCTTTATTTATACGATATTAAAGATGGCTTAGCAAATGCAAGTAAGATTGATTTAGAAGATAGTCTTGAAAATACCAATTCAAATTCTAAGATTTTTACTGTTAGCAAGATAGAAGAATTAGTAAAATGTGACCTTATTGTCTTAGCATATACAACTTGTATCGAGCCTGATAGAACGCTTGAACTTAAGGCTAATTATGAACCTTTAAAAGAAATTATTAATGCCTTAAAGGGCTTTAATGGTATATATTTAATAGCTACAAATCCAAATGATAGCATTGTTTATTACGCTCAAAAATTAAGTGGCTTAGATACTTTTAAAGTAATTGGAACAGGCACAACGCTTGATAGTGCAAGGCTTAAGATTGAAATTGCTAATAAATTAGGAATTTCTTATAAAAATATAAATGCTTTTATGCTAGCAGAGCACGGAGATACGCAGTTTTTTTATAAGAGCAATGCTTTTGTGGGTGGTAAAAATATTAATGAGTTTAACCTTAATTTAGATGAGATTGAAAACAGAGTTCGCTTTAAGGGTGGAGAGATTTTTAAAGTAAAAGGTAAAACAGAATTTGGAATAGGAAGTGTAATTGCAAGAATTATTAAAGCTATTAAAGATGATGAGAATTTAATCACACCTATTAGTTTTACTCAAGATAATTTAGCTTATTCAAGATTGGTTGTAGTAGGTAAGGGTGGTATTAAAAAAGTTCTTGAATTAGACTTAAATAAAGATGAAAAAGAAAAACTTGAAATCTCAAAAAATTATATTTTAAAGACTATTAATTCTATTAAATAATTAGTGAAGAGTTAAATCTCTTCATTGTTTATATATACATTAAAACTTTTTGGCTTGCTAATCTTTTTAATAGCTTCTTGCATAATGAAATTATTTGTATTTTTTGTTATATATAAAGTTTTATTTTTATAAGAAAAATCACAAATTTCGTTTTCTTTAGCCTTATTTAAAGCATTACAAAATGCTAGAATAAAATTAAGCCAAGATATGGTATTTTCATCTGGCAATAATTTTTTTAATTTTAAATTCTCATAATTTATTTTTTTGCCGTGTTGTTCTATTATAGTTGCTATTAGTGCTTTATCTTCGTGTTTTATACAAAAATTTAGACCACTTAAAACACAATAAGCACTATGTTTATGGTTTGAATAATAACTAAGCAATAAACCTGTTTCAATGAGTTTTGCTGCATATGTTAAGTGTTTTAGATATTTTTTATCAACATAATGAATCTCATTTAAAGTATTAAATAATCTTGTAACATTACTAACCAGTGAGCCTGATTTGTATTTAATTAGTCTATCTTCAAGACTTTTTAAGCTCGGATTAAAATTGACTGGAAACCCTTTGTGGTGTTTAAATAAGTCTTTTAAAAATATTCCTTCTCTAACTCCAGCACCACTTGTAATTATTTGCTTGATTTTTAATTTTTTAATTATTTTATAAAAGACTAAAGCACCCATTTTAATGGTATCGTGTCTTTCTTTTTTAATTCCTAGCGAGCTAAGTTCTGAATTTTTGCAATTTATAATTTTTTCTATAAATTCACTTTCTTCATCTACTTGATAAGAAAAGGCATGAACCTGACTTAAAGGATAATTATTTTTTTCCATAATAGCATTGCTAATAGCTCTTAATGAGCCACCTATTGTAATTAAGATAGAAGCTTTAAAATCATCAGGGATTTGCTCTAAATAATTATCTATATATTTTTCTAATTTATTAAATTTGTCTTTAAATAAGTCTTTTAATCTCACCGTTCCAAGGTCAAGCGAGAAAGTTTTAACTACTTTTGTATTTTCACACAAACACAATTCAGCACTACCACCACCAATATCTAAACAAATTGATTTTTCATCTAATTTAGGTAGTAAATTAATAGCTCCAAAACCACTTAAATATGCTTCTTCCATTCCACTTAAAGTTTTGATATTGAGTTTTAAATCTTTTTTTAATAGGTTAATTAAATCAGCTTTATTTTTTGCATCTCTTAGAGCTGATGTTCCTATGCAAAATATTTTATTACACTTAAAATTAAGCGCTTGAGTTTTAAAATATTTTATTATTTCGTAAGCTTTTTTGATTTGTTTTTCTACCAATACATTATCTTGTTCATAAGCACCTTGTGCCAAACGAAATTTAACTTTTTGTTCGTTTAATATATAAAAACCATATCTTGAAGTTTTTTCATATATTGCCATTCTAATTCCGTTTGAACCTAAATCAATAATTGCAGTTTTTTTTGCCATATTTCTTCTCTTAATTTTTTTTGATTTTCATAGAAAAAATAGCCCTTGTTCCTTGCATATCTTTTCTATTTTCTAATGATACTTCAGCTTTTAGTGCGGTTGCAGCTGATTTTGATAAATAAAGTCCTAATCCAACGCCTTCTTTATCTCCAAATCTTTTAAATGGTGCAAAATAATCTTTATCTTCACTAATTCCACAACCCATATCATCTACATATAGATAAAAAGTAATATTATTGATGAAAGTTGTAATTGTTATTGTTGTATTTGGTTGAGAAAATTTAAATGCGTTTTGAATAAAATTTTGTAAAATTTGTGAGAATAAGGTTTTTTGTATTTTTATCTTTAATTCATTTGGGTTTAGATTAAGTTCTATTTTTTGTCCTGTTTTTGAACCTAATAGGCTAAAATTTTTGCTTTCTTGTCTAATAAAATCAATTAAGTCTATTTCATTTGGCTCTTCAAATTGCGCACCTTCTAATCTGCCAATTTTAAGAATTTCATTTATGATTTTATTGATATTATCTATGCTATCATTAGAGTTTTTAATGGTTTGAATATAATATTCACTATCTCTTGATTTAATTAGCGTTACATCGTTTTTAGCTTTTATAACTGCTAAAGGAGTTTTTAATTCGTGAGCAATTCCTATAAATAGTTCTTTTTGAGACATATTATAGTTTTGAATTCTAGTAATTAAGTGATTAATACTACTTATGATTTCTTTAAACTCTAATGGATAGTTTTTATAATCTAATCTATTTGTAAAGTTATCATCAAACCTACTAACTTTAACGCTTAATTCTTTTAGGTGCATTGATAATATTCTTGATAAAAATAATGAATAAAAAATAATCAAACTAATAGCAATGATAATTATTAAAAATAAAGATATAAAAATAGTATCAAGAATTTTAATTGATTGACTTATATCTTTTTTTAATATTATATAATCCCCAAATTCATTGTAAGGATATGTTAAAATCAAGACTTTTTTATCATTTTCATTGATTATTTGAAAGTTTGGTTTCATAGTTTTTTTATCTAAATGAATTATTTTATAGTCTTTAAAAATAATAAAGTTTGAACTATTATTCACTTCAATAATACTAATAGCATTTTTGATTAAATTATCAAATTCATTTTGCATTATATTAATTTTTAGAATTTGATACGACAGAACTGAAAAAATAACAACTAGCACCGTAATAGTAGATGCTAGTTGCAAGAAAAATTTATTTCTTATGCTTTTTTGGGAAAGCAAAATCTATAGCCTCTTCTTCTTATTGTTTCAATAGTTGAGATACCTAAAGGCTTATCCATTTTTTGCCTAATTTGATTGATTGCAACTTCAATTACATTAGGAGTTACAAGTTCAGGTTCTTCCCAAATTGCATCTAATAATTGTTCTTTTGATACTATTTGATCAGAGTGTCTTGCAAGATGGGTTAATACTTCAAAAGGTTTACCTTTTAATTCAATTTCTTTACCTTTATAAGTAATTTTTTCTTCATCTGGGTCTATTTCTAAATTATCAATTTTAATTGTATTTGACCCACCAAATCTAAGTCTTGCTTCAATTCTAGCTAATAATACATTAAAATCAAAAGGTTTTTTAATGTAATCATCAGCACCTGCTTTTAAAGCGCTTATTTCACTTTCTTTATCATCTTTTGCAGATAAAATTATGATTGAAGTTCTTGAAGATTTATGTTTTACAACATGTATTAAGTCAGTGCCATCACCATCAGGAAGCATCCAATCTGTCAATACTAAATCGTAGTTTCTAATACCGATATAATATTCAGCATCTTTACAATTTTCGCACGCATCTATTTGATAGCCATATTCAGTTAAACCTTCGGCTAGTGTCTTGTTTAAAGATATTTCATCTTCCACTACTAAAATACGCATTTTTTTTCCTTAAAGTAAAATTAAGGTTATGCTAACACAATTTAAGCAAATATTCAAGTTTTTTTAAAGTTATTTTAATATTTTTTTTTGTATTTAGCACTAAGTTTTGTGTTTTTCATAATCTCTAATTTAATAATCTCAATTTTTATTTTTTTTAGTTGTGGAAATTTGATTTTTATTTTTTTTGCTAGTTTTTTATTAGCTTTTTCTAAGGTAAAGAATTTTTTTGATTTTAAATATTTTTTTGATAATTTAGTTACTTTAGCATAGTCTAAAAAACTATCAGCTTTTGCATTTATTTTTAGGCTTATTGTTTGCTTTTCTAATCTTTCAAATTCCAATAAGCCTATTATACATTTAAATTTTGTTTTTATTTTTATATGACTTTGCATTCGTCTTTAAAAATCAATCTAATAATATTTGGTATATGTTTATAGAACACAAAAAACAATATTAAATATATTGGTGCGTGAGAATTAATACTAATATTAGGGTATAAAAATTCTGCACTAATTACTCCAATACTAAATCCTATTAATGATGCTAAGCTAGATATTTTAAATACTTTTCCGATTATTAGCCAAAAAATAAGACCTATAATTACAGAATAAGGAACTAATAGTATTAAAGCTCCAGCCCCACTAGCTACGCCTTTACCGCCATTAAAGCTTAAAAATATGCTATAGCAATGTCCTATAACACTAAGAACTGCCATAGCCCAAATTGTTGCTTCACTTATATCTAAAAACATAGCAATACAAATTGGAAGCATAGCTTTTAAAAAATCACTTAACATAGTAGCTATTGCTAATTTTTTAGCCAATTTTGGATTAACTTGTTTTACAACTCTTAATACATTTGTAGCTCCTATGCTTTTTGAACCTTGAGATTTAATATCAACATTTGCAAATTTTTTAGCATATATTAATCCAAAAGGAATTGAGCCTATTAAATAGGCTATTAGCATACAAATTAAATTATTATTTGTAAACAAGTCAATTATGAATGTAATAAAATTCATATCTTAATCTCTTTTATATAGGCTTAATTGATTTTTAAGCTCTACTAAAGTTTCTTCTACTCTTCTGCTTGCAAATTCTTGGATTTTTTTAGCATCTTCTTGGTCTGGTAAAATCTCTAAACAATATCTGTAAGCATTTTGATATACAATTAAAACAACTAATTTAAATTTTAAATTAAACTCAACTGCTTCATTTGAATGAGGCATATGTAAACAAATATAAGATGATAAAATATCACCTCTTTTAAATCCTACATCTTCATTAGAAACAACACCAATTCCACCTTCTGAAATATCAAATAATTTTCCATTAGCAACCCTTCCATCTTCATGAGTTAGTGCTATTTTAGTAAATTCATTAGGATGCACTCTAGGATATGCTCTTTTTAATGCGTGCATATATGGTTGGCTTTCAAAATTATTTAAAGTTACCGTGCAATTTACAATATTAACAGATAAAATATTCGCTTTAATATTTTTTTGCAAATATTGATTTTGAACTATATAAGCACAATCTTCTTCTTTCATAGCTAAAATTTGCATTAAATCAACTTTTACAACTATACTCGCATCTTCAACTTGTAAAATTTCTCCGTAAGTTCTCACAGGAACACCATTATAAAGATTTAAAAATTCTAATTTTTCTCCTACAGAATACATTTTTTTAAATGTATCTATAAAATTCTCGTGTATAAAAAATCCACCAGAACTACTTGCTGAAAATACATTAATTGAACTTTGTGCAGTCGTAGAATCGTGACAAATTGTGCAAAAAATTGAACCATATCTTTCTAATGCAAAGGCAAGATTAACAACTAATTTATTGTTTAATCTATTATTCATAATATGCTTAGAAAAATCTATATAAGTTTTTAATAAAAATTCAAAAAAGCAAGCTCTATCAAAATCTTTTGTCTTGGCTAATTCCTTACCTCTTTCTATACTAAAATCTTTTGTTAGTAACATAGAAAATAATTCTTCGTAAGCATCTTCACAATTTTTTGATAAAATTTTGCCTTCGCTTCTATAATAAGCTTGTATGTTATTAATAAATTTGTGTGTATATTTTTCAAAATAATTAATACTAGAATTAACTAGTTCGTCTCTTCCTTCAAAACTCATGTTTTTGTTTCCTTTTAAACTAAAAATAGCATTAGTGTAGCAAAAAAAATAAATTTTTAAATAAAAATTAATGATTTTTTGATAGTATTCGCTTTTTACAACTCATTTAAGCTTATTTAAATCTTTAAATTTCTAATATTTAAAGTGCTTGATGGGACTTACTAAATTACAAAGGATGAATTATGTATGCTATTTTTAAACATAGCGGTAAGCAGTACAAAGTAAGTGTTGGCGACGAATTAAAGTTAGATCGCTTTGAAGCAGAGAAAAAGTCTATCGTAGAAGTTACAGATGTTTTAGCTGTTAACGATAAAGAATTAAAAATCGGTACCCCTTTTGTTAGTGGAGCGAAAGTTGTTCTTGAAGTTATCAACGAAGGAAAAGATAAAAAAGTTGTAATTTTTAAGAAAAGAAGAAGAAAAGACTCTAAATTAAAAAGAGGTTTTAGAAGACAATTTACTCGCGTAGTAGTAAAAGAAATTAAAGCGTAAGGAGAAATACAATGGCACACAAGAAAGGTCAAGGTTCAACTCAAAATAATAGAGATTCTATAGGTAGACGTTTAGGTGTTAAAAAATTTGGTGGAGAATTTGTAAGAGCTGGAAATATTATTATTCGCCAAAGAGGAACAGCAACTCACGCAGGAGCAAATGTTGGTATGGGAAGAGATCATACTATTTTTGCTTTAGTTGATGGTTTTGTTAAATTTGAAAGAAAAGACAAAAACCGCAAAAAAGTTTCTGTATATCCTGCAGTATAATTTAAATTAAAAGGAGCTTAGGTAATGTTTGTTGATAGTATAAAAATTAGGCTGAGCTCTGGTAACGGCGGAGCGGGTGCTAGCTCATTTCGCCGTGAAAAACATGTACCACTAGGTGGTCCTGATGGTGGCGATGGCGGTCGTGGTGGCGATGTAGTGGTTATTTGTGATAATAATCTTCATACTTTAGCGCATTTTAAAGGCAAAACACATTTGAAAGCTAGTAATGGTGATTGTGGATTACCTAGAAATAAAAGTGGTAAAAAAGGCGAGAATTTAGAAATAAAAGTTCCAATAGGTACTCAAATTATTGATATTAATACCAATGAAATCTTACATGACTTTACGAGTTTAGGAGAGCAAATAGTCTTACTAAATGGTGGTTTAGGTGGCCTTGGAAATAGACATTTTAAAAGTTCTGTTAATCAAAGACCTACATACGCTCAACCTGGCAAAAAAGGAGAAAGTCTAGAAGTAAGACTTGAATTAAAATTAATTGCTGATGTTGGATTAGTTGGATATCCTAATGTTGGAAAATCTACTTTAATTAGTATAGTAAGTAATGCTAAGCCAGAAATTGCTGATTATGAATTTACAACTCTTACTCCAAAATTAGGTGTTGTAGATATTAATGATTACTCGTTTGTAATGGCTGATATACCAGGAATTATAGAAGGTGCTAGCGAAGGAAAAGGTTTAGGATATGAGTTTTTAAAGCACATATCAAGATCAAAATGCTTATTATTTATGCTAGATAGTTTTAAAGAAATGAGCGTTAAAGAACAATTTATTAATTTATACAAAGAACTTGAAGCTTATGGCTTGAATGATTTTAAATTTGCAGTTGCAATCACAAGATGTGATGTGGCTAAAGAGAATTTAATTCAAGAATTAGAACTTTTAAATGAGTATTTAAAAAGATATGATAATTTAGTTTTTGTTACAAAAATATCTTCAGTTACTAATGATGGTATTAAAGAGTTAAAATTATCTTTATCAAAAATGTTATTTGAATAACATATCTTAATTTTTAGGTATATCATGAAAAAAAATATAGTATTTATGGGCACGCCCGAATTTTCGGCATTTATTTTAGAAGAGCTTAGTAAATTTCATAATGTAAGTCTAGTTTTAACCCAAACAGATAAAGAAGTTGGAAGAAAAAAAATATTAACTCCAAGTCCGGTAAAAGAGATTGCGTTAAAACTAAACTTAGAATTAGCACAACCAAAAAGCTTAAGAAATAATGAAGAGATTAGAAATTTAATTAGCAATAAAAAACCAGATTTTATAATAGTTGCAGCTTATGGAAAAATACTGCCAAAAGAAATTTTAGACATAGCACCTTGTATTAATACTCATGCTAGTTTACTTCCTTATTATAGAGGAGCTTCACCTATACAAAGTGCTATTTTAAATGGTGATATTATAAGTGGAGTTACACTTATGAATATGGATATAGGTCTTGATACTGGAGATATTTTATATCAACAAGAATTAAATATTAAGGATTTAAATTCTCCACAAGTATTTGACAAAATGTCTAAATTATCAGCAAAAATGCTTTTGGAATTTTTAGAAAATCCAAATTATTTTCAACCTATTAAACAAGATGATTCAAAGGCAACTCATACAAAAATTATCAAAAAACAAGATGGTTTAATTGAGCTAAATAATGCTAAAGAAATATATCAAAAATATTTAGCATTTTATGATTGGCCTAATATATTTTTAGAAAATGGTTTAAAGTTAAATGAACTTGAATTGAATGAATGTGAAAGTGATAATAAAGAAGGGCTTATAAAAGAAATAGGTAAAAATTATTTAATTTTAACTTGTAAAAAAGGCAGCTTAAAAGTTTATAAATTGCAAGATGCAGGTAAAAAGTCTTTAGATGCTAATGTATATGTAAATGGTAAAAGGTTAAAACAAGGAGATAGCATTGTATAATCTAGCTTTTTGTAATTGTATAAGTTCAACTCAAGTTGAGCTTATAAATGCTATTAGAAATGGTTTTAAAGAACACGCATTTGCATTGGCTACGCTTAAACAAACTAACGGAATTGGCTCTTGTAATAGAAATTGGATTAGCGATAATACTGATTCACTTGGCAATATAAATTCTAAGATTCATAATCAGTATTTTAAAGATATAGATTTTATATTTTTTGATGAATATAATAAATTTAATTTAGATATAAAAAATAATTTATATTTATCTTTTTTTAATGATAATTTACCAGATGATTTACCTATTCAATCAGCTAGTATATATTATTCTATGATAATGAAAATAGTCTTAAAAGAATTTGGTTCAAAAGTTTTTATCAAATGGCCTAATGATTTTTATTTAGATAATAAAAAAATTGGAGGGCTAATTACTGCAAAAATAAAAAATAAATTAGTTTGTGGTATTGGTATAAACATAACTACAGCACCAGTAGATGCTAATATTTTAGATATAGATATTTCATATTCAACATTACTTAAAACTTTTTTTGATAGAATAAATCTTAATATTTCTTGGAAAGAAATTTTTGATTATTATAAGAGTGATTTTGAATTAAGTAGATCGTTTTATTTTAAAAATGATGATAATACTTATTCATTAAATGATGTAAAATTATATGAAGATGGTTCTATTTTAGTAGATAACAAAAGGATATATAGTTTAAGATGAGTGAAATTATAACAATAGCTAATCAAAAGGGTGGGGTAGGTAAAACAACAACGGCAGTGAATTTAGCAGCTTCTCTTGCGGTAGCTGAAAAAAGTGTTTTACTAATAGATATGGATCCACAAGGTAATGCTACCACAGGATACGGATTTAAAAGAAGTGATTTTGAATTTAATATATATCATGTATTAAGTGGTAAAAAAACATTAGATGAGATTATTTTAAAGACAAGTTTGAATAAACTAGACCTTGCTCCATCAAATATTGTTCTTACTAATTTTGAGCAAGAATTAGGAACAGGTGTAAATAATAAACAAATTTTAAGAAAAGCTTTAAAAGATGTTGTAAATAGATATGATTATATAATAATAGATTCGCCACCTGCATTAGGAAATATCACAATTAATGCACTTGCAGCAAGCACTGATGTAATAATCCCGATTCAATGTGAATATTTAGCATTAGAAGGTTTGGCACATATTTTAAGGACAATTCATAATATAAGAGAAGCAATAAATCCTAAGTTAAGAATAAGGGGAATTTTACCTACTATGTATAGCCCACAGAATAATCTTTCAAAGGATACGGTTGCCGAACTTAAAAAGCATTTAAGTGGCAAGTTATTTAGAAAAGATGGAGAGATAGTAATAATTCCAAGAAATGTAAAACTAGCAGAAAGTCCAAGTTTTGGAAAACCTATAATATTGTATGATATAAAATCTCCAGGTTGTGTTGCTTATCAAAGCTTAGCACATTCTTTAATAGGATAGAAAATGGCAAAAAAATCTTTAGGTTCAGATTTTAGTAGTATTTTAGATGATATATCTTTAGCTTATGATGATGAGTTAAGTGGAGTTTTTAGAAGTGATTTAGATACTATAAGAGATATTAGTATAGATGATATAACTCCAAATCCATATCAGCCAAGAAAAAGTTTTAATGAAGATAGTATAAATGAACTTGCTAATTCCATTAAAAATCATGGATTATTACAACCAATTGTTGTAATAGATGCTGATGAGCTTTGTGAAAAGGCAATGGAAAATGGAGAAAATTTAGAAAAAGTAACTAAATATTTTTTAATTGCTGGTGAGAGAAGATTGAGGGCTATTAAAGCTTTAGGTGAAACAAAAATTAAAGCAATTATTGCAAATATAGATTCAAGTAAAACAAGAGAATTAGCTTTACTTGAAAATATTCAAAGAGAAGATTTAAATCCTATTGAACTTGCTTTAGCTTATAAAGAGTTAATGAGAGTTAGAAAAATTACTCAAGAAGAATTAGCGCATAGTATTCAAAAAAGTAGAGCAAATATAGCAAATACTTTAAGATTACTTACTCTTAGTGAAGATACTCAAAAATTAATTATTGATGGCAAATTAAGTGCAGGTCATGCTAAAGTAATAGCAGGTCAAAAAGAAGATGAAAAGATTTTAGTAAATACAATTATTGGTCAAAAATTAAATGTTAGAGATTGTGAAAAACTAGCAAATAAACTCAAGGGTAAAAATACAAATAACATAATTGATGATAGTTTGTTAAAAAAATTAAAAGAATTTAAAATAGATTTTAAAATACAAAATGGCAAACTTATATTTAATTTAAATCAAGAAAATACTAAAAATTTTGTTGAAAATGCTATAAAAAACTTATAATTTAAATATTATTTGATTTTTTTATGTTAATATAAAGTTTTATCAAAATAAGGAGAATGTATGTTTGATGACTTAGATCTTAAAATGATGTTATTAACAGCTATGTTGTTTTTAATATTGCTTTGGATTTTAGATTATATCTTATACAAACCATTGCTAACCTTTATGAAAAATAGAGATGATGGTATAAAAGAAGATGAAGCTAGAATTCAGCAAAATAACACAGACGCTAGTAATAATGAAACATTAATTGCTAAGATTTATGCTGATGCAAGAGCTAAAGCTCAAGCCATCAAAAGCGAGCAAGTTGCCGTAGCAAAAGAGCAAGCAAGCAAAGCTATAGCAGAAAAAAAGGCTAGTCTTGATTTAGACTATCAGAAATTTTTAACTGAACTTGAAGCAAAAAAAATTCAGTTTAAAAATGAGTTGAAAGCTGATTTGTTTCAGTGTGAAAATGCTTTAAGAGCAAGTATAGAAAAAATTTAAGGTTGCTTTATGAACAGATTAATATGGATTTTATTACCTACTTGTTTGTTAGCTAGTGATACAGATATTTTCTATAGAACTATAAATTTTGTAATTTTTGCTGTTATGATGTATTTATTACTTGCTAAGACAATTAAAAAGATATATTGTGATAGAATTGATAATATTAAAAATAGATTAGTATCAATAGAAAAAAGCTTAGATGAGGCTAAAAAAAATAAAGAAGAAGCAATTAAAAAAATAGAGATAGCTAATAACGAGGCTGATAAGCTAATAGAATTAGCTAAAGAACAAGCTATAAAATTAAATGAAAATATTTTAAAAGATGCTAATAATGAGATAGAAAATATGAAAAAATCTTATGAAGAGCAAAAAATATTTGAAGAGAAAAAGGCTAAAGAAGAAGTTGTTAATGAACTTATAGAAGAGCTTTTAAATACTAATGTTAATTTAAAACAATCTGATTTATTAGATATTGTTTCAAGGAAAGTTAGCTAATGGAAAAGTATGTAAATATAATAATGCAAAGAAAAGATAGGGAAGAATTTATATCTTGTTTTGAGATTTTAAAAGAAGCCTTTAAAGATAAAAAAACATTAGTGATAATAAATGCAGTAGGCATTAGCTTAGATAAAAAGATAGAGTTTTTAGTGAGTTTATCTAATACAAACAAAAAAGAAATTATTAATTTTTTAAAGGTATTAGGAGTAAATAATAAACTTGATAAAGTTCCAGTTGTTTATGATGGATTAGTTAAAAAATTAGCTTTAGAAAATAATATTTATTATGCTGATATTTATTCTAAAGAAAAAATTAGTGATAATGATATATTAAAGCACGAAAAAGAATTATCAAATTATTTTAAAAAAGAAATAAAACTAAAAAATATAATTCATGATAAAAATGAAATAAAGATTTATATTGAAGACTTAGGATATGAAATAATAGTATCAGAAACTTCATTAAAAGATAAAATCAAACAGCATATAATGAAAGCAATTTAAGAGGAGTAACAGTGAGTTTTAACGCAAATGAAATTAGCTCAATTATTAAAGAAAGAATTGAGAATTTTAATTTAAATTTAGAAATTGAAGAAACTGGTAAAGTTATTTCAATAGCTGATGGTGTTGCTAATGTTTTTGGATTAAAAAATGTTATGGCAGGAGAAATGGTTGAATTTGAAAATGGCGAAAAAGGTATGGCATTAAACCTTGAAGAAAATAGTGTTGGTGTTGTAGTTTTAGGAAGTTTTTCAAATATTAAAGAAGGTAGCTCTGTTAAAAGATTAAAACAATTATTAAAAGTTCCAGTTGGTGAAGAATTAATTGGTCGCGTTGTTAATGCTTTAGGAGAGCCAATCGACGCAAAAGGTGTTATAAATACTACAAAAACTGCATTCGTTGAAGAAAAAGCTAAAGGTATTATGGCTAGAAAAAGCGTTCATGAACCATTACAAACAGGTATTAAAGCAATTGATGCCCTTGTTCCAATTGGTCGCGGTCAAAGAGAATTAATCATTGGAGATAGACAAACAGGTAAAACAACCGTAGCAGTAGATACCATAATTAATCAAAAAGGTCAAAATGTTGTATGTATTTATGTAGCTATTGGACAAAAACAAAGCACTGTTGCGCAAGTTGTTAAAAAACTTGAAGAACATGGAGCTATGGATTATACAATAGTAGTAAGTGCAACTGCAAGTGATTCAGCGGCTCTTCAATACCTTGCTCCTTATACAGGCGTTACAATGGGTGAGTACTTTAGAGACAATAGCAAACATGCTTTAATAGTATATGATGATTTAAGTAAGCACGCAGTAGCTTATCGTGAAATGAGCTTGATTTTACGCCGTCCTCCAGGTCGTGAAGCTTATCCAGGCGATGTATTCTATCTACACTCAAGATTATTAGAAAGAGCTTCAAAATTAAGCGATGCTTTAGGTGCAGGTTCGTTAACAGCTTTACCTATTATTGAAACTCAAGCAGGAGATGTTTCAGCATATATTCCAACTAATGTTATTTCAATTACAGATGGACAAATATTCTTAGAAACAGATTTATTTAACTCAGGTATTCGTCCTGCTATTAACGTAGGTTTATCAGTGTCTAGGGTAGGTGGTTCTGCTCAAATTAAAGCTACAAAACAAGTATCAGGAACATTAAGATTAGACCTTGCGCAATATCGTGAATTACAAGCATTTGCACAATTTGCAAGTGATTTAGATGAGAGTTCAAGAAAACAATTAGAGCGTGGTCAAAGAATGGTTGAAGTATTAAAACAACCTCCATATAGCCCATTAGCTATTGAAAAGCAAATAGTTCTAATTTATGCAGGTACTAGAGGATTTTTAGATGATATTGCTGTAGATAAGATTACTAAATTTGAAAATGATTTATATGCTTATATTGAAACAAAGTCTCCTGAGATTTTTGAGCAAATTAGAGTTAAAAAAGCTTTAGATAGTGATTTAGAAGATAAAATTAAAAATTTATTAAATGAGTTTAAAGCAACACAAGCGTAGGTTTTGTAATGGCGAATTTAAAAGAGATAAAAAGAAAAATAAAGAGCGTTCATAATACTCAAAAGACTACTAATGCTATGAAATTAGTTTCTACTGCTAAATTAAAAAAAGCAGAAGAGCTTGCTAAGAAGTCTAAAGTATATGCAAGTAAATTGCAAGAGGTTATGCAAGAAATTTCATTTAAGCTAAATCAATTTGATATGGCTAAAGATAGTAGATTTTTTGGTAAGCATGAGATTAAGATTGTGGATGTTGTATTTATTACTTCGGACAAAGGTTTGTGCGGTGGTTTTAATATCAAAACTTTAAAAGAAGTTAGTAAAATTATTAAAGAAAATAAAGAAAAAGGTATTAAAACTAGATTAAGAGCTATAGGAAAAGTTGGTATTGAGTTTTTTAATTTTCAAAAAATTGAAATACTAGATAAATATACAGGCGTTAGTTCTTCACCTGATTATGAAAAAGCTAGAGAAATTATTAATTTAGCTATTAGTGATTATGAAAAAGCATTAACTGATAAGATAATATTAGTTCATAATGGCTATAAAAATATGATTTCTCAAGAATTATCAGTGTGTAATTTATTACCTGTAGATTCAAGTAATTCTGAAATTACTAATTCAAATTCTTTATTAGAAATTGAACCTGAAGAAAAGGAAGTTTTAGAAGAATTACTAAAAAGATATATAGAATATAGTATGTTTTATTCATTGATAGATAGTTTAGCAGCTGAACATAGTGCTAGAATGCAAGCAATGGATAACGCGACTAATAATGCTAAAGCAAGGGTTAAAGAACTTAATTTAGCTTATAATAAAGCAAGACAAGAAAGCATAACTACTGAATTAATTGAAATTATCAGTGGTGTTGAATCAATGAAAGAATAGGAGAATATATGCAAGGATTTATATCTCAGGTATTAGGACCTGTTGTAGATGTTGAATTTAGCGATTATTTACCACAAATCAATGAAGCTATTGAAGTAAATTATGAGGTTGAAGGTAAGCAAATTCGTTTAATATTAGAAGTAGCAGCACATTTAGGTGATGGCCGTGTAAGAACTATTGCTATGGATATGACTGATGGTTTAGTAAGAGGAACTAAAGCTGTTAGCTTAGGTGCTCCAATTAGTGTTCCTGTTGGGGAAAAAGTTTTAGGAAGAATTTTCAATGTGGTTGGAGATTTAATTGATGAAGGTGCTCCAGAAAATTATGAAACAAAATGGGCTATTCATAGAGAACCACCTAAATTTGAAGACCAAAGCACAAAAAGTGAAATATTTGAAACTGGTATTAAAGTAGTTGATTTACTTGCTCCTTATGCAAAAGGTGGTAAAGTAGGATTATTTGGTGGTGCTGGTGTTGGTAAAACAGTTATTATTATGGAATTAATTCACAATGTTGCGTTTAAACATAGTGGTTATTCAGTATTTGCTGGTGTTGGTGAGAGAACTCGTGAAGGAAATGACCTTTATAATGAAATGAAAGAAAGCAATGTTTTAGATAAAGTTGCTTTATGCTATGGTCAAATGAATGAACCACCAGGGGCAAGAAATCGTATTGCTTTAACAGGTCTTACAATGGCTGAATATTTTAGAGATGAAATGGGACTTGATGTTTTAATGTTTATTGATAATATCTTTAGATTTTCTCAATCAGGTTCAGAAATGTCAGCTTTACTTGGTCGTATTCCTTCAGCTGTTGGTTATCAGCCAACTTTAGCAAGTGAAATGGGTAAATTCCAAGAAAGAATTACATCAACTAAAAAAGGTTCAATTACTTCAGTTCAAGCTGTTTATGTTCCTGCTGATGACTTAACAGACCCAGCGCCTGCAACCGTTTTTGCTCACCTAGATGCTACAACGGTTTTAAATAGAAGTATTGCTGAAAAAGGAATTTATCCTGCGGTTGATCCACTTGATTCAACTTCAAGAATGCTTGACCCACAAATTATTGGTGAAGAGCATTATAAGGTAGCTCGTGGAGTTCAAAGTGTGCTTCAAAAATATAAAGATTTACAAGATATCATAGCTATTTTAGGTATGGATGAACTTAGCGAAGAAGATAAATTAGTTGTTGAAAGAGCTAGAAAAATTGAGAAATTCCTATCACAACCATTCTTCGTAGCTGAAGTTTTCACAGGTAGTCCTGGAAAATATATAAGCCTTGAAGAAACTATAGCTGGATTTAAAGGTATATTAGAAGGTAAATATGATGACTTACCTGAAAACGCATTTTATATGGTAGGAAATATTGAAGAGGCTATTAAGAAAGCAGAAAAATTAAAGGCTTAATATGGATAAATTAACTTTAGAAATAGTTACTCCACACGGAGAAATTTTTAATTCAGAAGTTAAATCAGTGTTAGTGCCAGGAAGTGAAGGTGAGTTTGGTGTTTTGCCAAACCACGCTTCTGTAATTTCTTTGCTTCAAGCTGGTGTAATTAGTGTGGAAAATTATGATGGTTCAAAGGAGCTTATAGCTATTGATTCAGGCCATGTAAAAGTTGATGAAAATAGTGTTGTTATTTTGGCTCAAGGTGCTGTTTATCTAGGTGGTAATGATAATTCAATAAGCAAAAAAAAGTTAGAAGAAGCTAAAGAATTATTAAAATCAGCAGGTGCAAATTCAGCAACCCTTGCCGCAACTTTAGGAAGACTGGATTCTAAATGAATTTGATTTCGGATTTTGACTTAGCTACTTTATTAGCAGTTGGGATTTTAGGTTTTTATTCTATTATTGCTTTAGCGATTTTTTTATATCGCTTAAGCAATATTTCTAAATTTTATCAAGAAGAATTAAGAACTTTAGATAGGTTATTAAAAAATCAAGATTTATCTTTTGAGGCTTATTTTAAACCTTGTGAAGGTTCTATGAAAAAATTAGAGATTTATTATAATGAGGCTTCTAAAAATCTTAGCGAAGGTCTTACTTGGCTTAGTATTATTGCTACTACTTCGCCTTTTATAGGATTGTTTGGAACCGTTGTTTCAATATACTTTACTTTAATATCTTTAAATGGAAATGGTGATATTACTCAAATCGCTTCTCCAATTGGTCATGCTTTAATAGCTACTGCTAGTGGGATTATTTCTGCTATTTTAGCTTATACATTTCATTTAATTGTGAAACGAAAAGTATTTGAATGTTTAAATATTTTAGAGAGTCAAATAAAGATTATTAGCGATGAAAAATGATTTTTTACACGAAGACCCAGAGTTAAACATAACTCCTTTAGTTGATGTTATGTTAGTATTATTGGTAATTTTAATGCTAGTAATTCCTAATTTAAAATATGATGAAAATATTAATTTACCAAATGGCTCAAAATCAAGTGTTAGCAAAGCAAAAAAAGATGATATTTTCGTAAGTATTACAAAAGATGAAGTAGTTTTAAATAAGAAAAAATATCCTTATATTGCTTTTTTTGATAATTTTAGTTTAATTAAAAATCAATTTGATAAAGATAAAATAGTTTATATATCTGGAGATAAAGATATAAGTTACGATAAGCTAATGCAAGTATTATCAACTTTTTCAAAAGCAGGATTTGTAAAAATTTCACTTCAAACAAAATGAGTAAATCAAAAGCTTTTTTATTATCTTGTTTAATATATGTGCTTACTATATTAATATTTATTTTGCTAATAAATATTTTTGCTAAAAATGAAGAAGTTATTAAATATGGTAATAGTGAAGTGGATATATTGTTTGTAGAAGATAATGTTGAAACTCCAGCCGAGGTTAAACAAGACTATACTAAAGAAGTAGCAAAAAAAATAAATAAAAGTCCAGAAAATACAAGCAATGATAATGCTACAAAAGATAATCAAAATAAAGTAATTGAACAAAATGAAAAAGTAGAACAACAAACTGATAGTAAAGATAGTGATAGTGATTTAAGTAGTTTGTTTGGGGATTTAAAAGTTAGCAAAAGTGAAAGAAAAAATCCAAAAAAGGAAACTAAGCAAGAAGAAAATAAATTAAATCAATCACAATTAGATGCTTTAAAAAAAATACAATCACAATTAGCTAATACAACAATTAAGTCAAATAATAATTCAGAGACTACACAAACATCTGCTAAGGTTTCTGGAATTTATGATGAATATTTTGGTAGAGTGAATGCGTATTTGAAAAATGTTTGGAGTTTAGTAACTGCTAATAGTTCAGATATTAATGATAAGGAAATTTTTGAAGTAGCTTTTACAATATCAAAAAATGGTATAATAAAAATCAAAGATAATGGTTTTAATGAAAGCTCTGCTTTAAGACAAAAGGCAAGAATTTTTATACAAACTATTAATCAACAAAACAAAAATTTAGGAATTCCACCAAATCAACAAGATTATAGTGGTAGTTTAAGGCTTTCGGTTATATTAAGTATCAAGGAGATAAAATGAAAAAGATATTTTTATTATGTTTTAGTTTAGTATGCTTAACTGCTGATATTATTATGGATGTGGTTAGCGAGCAAGAGGTGTTGCCTAAGATTAGAATAACTACAAGTAGTTTGGTTAATTTTGATTTTGATAAGGTAATTAAAAATGATGTTTTAGTAAGTTCTAAATTTGAAATTACTAATGAAAATAATGCAAATTATGAATTAAATTATAATTTAAATCCTGTAGGAAATAATTATGAGTTAAGCATAACTCTTAAGGGTATGAATAATGAAATTAAGTATAACAATACTTTTACTTATCCAAAAAGTGCTTATGTGTTTTTATCTCACAAAGCAATTTCACAAATGTTTAAGGACTTAAAATTAGCAGATTTAGATTGGATGAATAAAAAGATTTTAATTACTAGAAAAATAGCTGCTAAGCAAAGTCAAATTCTTATTGCAGATTACACTTTAAATTATCAAAAAATTATTATGCAAGGTGGGTTAAATTTATTTGCAAAATGGGCAAATAGCAATCAAAATGAATTTTATTATACAGATTATAATAAAGATATTTTGAGTATATATAAATATAATTTATTGAATAATCAAAAAACTTTAATTACTCAAGGTTCTGGTATGTTAGCTCTTAGCGATATTAGCAAAGATGGAACTAAAGCATTAATTACTAAAACAACAGAAGATCAACCAGAAATATTTTTATTAGATTTAAATACTAAAAATACAAAAAGACTTACTATGTATAAAGGAATAGATGTTAGTGCAAGATTTGTAGGTAGTGATAGTTTTGCTTTTGTTAGCGATAGAAGTTCTTATCCTAATTTATATTTACAAGGTCTTGATAAAACTAACGCAACTCAATTAGTTTATCATGGTAAAAACAATTCTGCCTTTAGTGTTTATAATAATTATATAGTTTATTCAAGTCGTGAAAAATCAGGAGATTTTAACTTATATGTTATGGCAACTGATTCGCAATATGTAAGACAATTGACATTAAATGGTAGAAATATTTTCCCTAATTTTAGCAGCGATGGTAAGACAATTATGTTTATAAAATTATTAGGAATGCAAAGTTCTTTAGGAATTTTAAGACTTGATGAGAATAAAGTGTATCATTTCCCACTAAAAGTTGGTAAAATTTCAACTTTGGATTGGTAATTAAATAAATTTTTAGTTTTGGAAATTATAATTTCAATTACTTTTTATGAAAGGAAAAAAATGAAAAAATTAGCTTATGCAGTTGCTTTAGCAGCTTTAGTTGTTGGTTGTAGTCAAAAGGCTACAGTTGAGGCTCCAAAAAAAGTGGAGGTTGCTCCAGATATGAATGTAGATGTTAAGGAAGATATTAATACTAAACTAGAAAGAATTAATAATTCTTTAGGTAAAGTATATTTTGACTTTGACAAATACGATATTCGTTCAGATATGTATGGCGTAGTGTCAAATAACGCAAGTTTATTAAATCAAGATGGTAAAGATTTAAATATTGTTGTTGAAGGTAACTGCGACGAGTGGGGTAGTGAAGAATATAACCAAGCTTTAGGTTTAAAAAGAGCTAAAGCTGTTAAAGATGGTTTAGAATCTCAAGGAGTTAGCAGCTCAAGAATTACAATTAAAAGCTATGGCGAAAACAACCCAGTATGTAATGATAAAACAAAAGAATGCGATGCTCAAAATCGTAGAGCAGAAACAAAAGTTCAGTTTTAATTTATGCTAAAACAAATACTTTTTATAGGGGCTTTAGCCCCTATTATTTACGCAGAAACTTCAGCCTTTAATGCAGGTAATATAAATATTAAAGAGCCTTATGGGCTAACAGAAAATGAAAAAGTTTTATTAGAGAACAAGAAAAAGGTTGAAACTCTTAGTAAAGATTATACTGGTGTTGATTTTAAAACAAATAAGGCTTTAGAAAGAATTGAAGGTATTCAAAGTGTAGTTGATGATTTGAATAACAAAACTTATAATTTTGAAGGTAAATTATTAGAAGTAGAAAAGTTTTCAAAAGAAAAACTTGATATTTATGATAAAGATATTTCTGAAATAAAACAAGAATTAAAAAATCAAAAAAACAGCATTAATCAGTTAAAAAAGGCTTTAAGTGAATTAACAAATTTAGTTAGTAGCTTGGGCGAGAATAAAGCTGTAAAATCTACAACTCAGCAAGTAGTAGCAAATGAGGTTGCAGCTAAAAATGAAACTCCAGCTCAAAAAATGGCAAATGCTATAAGTTTATATAATAGTAAAGATTATGAAAATTCCGCAAAAATTTTTGAAGAATTAGCAAATGCAAAACATAAACCTGCACAATGTAATTTTTATTTAGGACAAATTGCATACGCACAAAAAGACTATAAAAATGCTATATATTATTACAAAACAAGTTCAGATTTATATAATATTCAAGGGGTAAAAGCTCCTAATATGCCTTTAATTTTATTAAATACCGCAAATTCGTTGAAGGCAATTAATGAAACAGAAAAAGCAAATAATTTTTATGCAGCACTTAAAAAACAATTTCCAGATTCAAGTGAAGCTAAAAGTATAAATTAATAGAAAGGATTAAAAATGGCTATAAAAAAAGACAGCGTAGTATCACTTAATTTTATATTGCGTGATGCAAAAACTAATGAAGTATTAGAAAATAATACTGATTTTCATCCTATTTCATTTTTATTAGGTAGAAATCAAGTATTAGAGGCTTTAGAAGATGAAATTGCTAAACTAAATGAGGGTGATGAAAGTGATATTTTAATCACTAAAGATAAAGCTTGGCAAGAATATGATGAGAATTTGGTTCAAGAATTACCAAAAGAACAATTCGCAGGCATTGATTTAAATGTTGGCTTAGAATTATTCGGAGAAAACGAAGATGGCTCAACAGTTAGAGTTGTTGTTAAAGAAATCAAAGATAGTAGCGTAGTAATTGATTATAATCATCCTTACGCAGGAAGAGATTTATTATTTACCGTAAATATTAAAGAAGTAAGAGATGCTACTCCTGAAGAATTAGAAAGTGGTGCAGTAGCACAAGCTGGTGGATGTGGATGTGGAAATCACGGACATAGTGGTTGCAAAGGCGATGGAAGTTGCGGTCATCATCATGATGATGAAGATGATCATCACCATCATCACCACGGCGGCGGTTGTTGCAGAGGTTAAGAGCTAAGGTTTAGCTAAAATATAAGGCGATTTATTTCGCCTTATACTAATATTTATTATATACTCAAAGTATTCAGTTTTTTAAAATTAATCATTTTTATAATTTTATTTTTTATGTCAAAACTTTAAAATACATTTATTGCTATCAAATTCACAAATTACAAGTAATCTTTAATATATAATCGTAAGTTATAAATATACAAAACTTATTATTTTTAACTTGATTTTTAATTCAATCATAAAAAAGTGCTAAAATTGTGATATTAAAAATATAGATTGTATTAGTATTACAAGTTAAACTTCGTTTATTATTTTAATAATGGAATTTATATTTTTATAATATTATACAAAATGTAAAAAAGATTTATAATAGCTGTAATTAAAAGATTTTAATACTTGTATTATAAGATTTGATAATAAAATAAATTAAAAAGGAAAAATATGAATTACGCATTTTTATACCCAGGTCAAGGTTCTCAAAGTGCTTTTATGGGTCAAGAATTATTTGATAATTTTGAGTTTGTAAGAAAAACTTATGATGAAGTTAGTAGTTTTTGCGGTATTGATTTTAAAGAATTAATTTTTAGTAAAAATGATAGATTAGATATAAGTGAATTTACCCAACCTGCAATATTACTAAATAGCATTATGTATTATAAAGTATTTGAAAAATTACTAGAAGAAAATGGAATTTCTTTAAGAAAAAAAGATGATATAAAGCCTTTTATTAGTTATGAAGACACTCCATCTTTAGGACATTCTTTAGGAGAATTTTCGGCTTTATGTGCAAATAATGCACTTGAATTAAAAAATGCTTTAAAGCTAGTAAATATGCGTGGAAAATATATGCAAGAATGTGCAAGTAGCGAAAATCCTGCTTCTATGATGGTTATTTTAGGTTTAGATGATAATTTAGTAGAAGAAATTTGTGCTAAAGCAAATAAGGAAAATAAGCAAATCTATGCGGCAAATTACAATTGTGATGGTCAAATAGTTGTAGCTGGGCTTAAAAAAGATTTAGAAAATAGCATAGATGATTTTAAAAATGCTGGAGCAAAAAGAGCAATGCTGCTTAATATGAGCGTAGCAAGTCATTGTCCTTTAATGCAAAGTGCAGCTAATAAATTAGAAAAAGAATTGTTGTTTAATGATGATTTCATACCAGTAATCTCAAATGCTTTTACAAAGCCTTATAGCACTAAAAATGAAGCCATTTTAGCCATAAAAGAGCAACTTATTAAGCCTGTTTTATATAAACACAGCATAAAAAGTATAGAAAATAGCGTTGATGGTTTTATAGAATTTGGAAGCAGTGTTTTATGCGGACTTAATAAAAAAATAACAAACAAACCAAGTATTAGTATAAAAAGCCTAGAAGATATTGAAAACTTTATAAAAACATTTAAGGAAAACCAATGAAAATAGCAATTTTAGGTGCTATGCGTGAAGAAATTGAGCCAATTTTAAATGAGTATTCTTATAAAGAGAGTAAATATGCAAATAATACTTATTATTTCATTGATTACGCAGGTCATGAACTAATTATTGCTTATTCAAAAATAGGCAAAGTAAATTCAGCTCTAAGTGCAAGTGTAATGATAGAAAAATATAAGGCTGATTGTTTGCTTTTTACAGGCGTTGCAGGGTCGCTTAATCCTAATTTAAAAATAGGGGATTTATTAATTGCAGAAGAATTAGTGCAGCATGATATAGATATAACAGCATTCGGACACAAACCTGGCTATGTCCCTGAAACTAGCGTTTTTATAAAAACAAGTGAAAAATTAAATAATATTGCTAAAAAAGTAGCAAAAGAGCTTGATTTAAATGTAGTTAGCGGCATTATTGCGACATCAGACCAATTTATTTGCGATGAAACTAAGAAAAATTGGATTAAAGATACTTTTAATGCTGATGCGGTTGAGATGGAAGGAGCAAGCGTTGCTTTAGTTTGCGAAAGTCTTAATGTGCCTTGTTTTATACTAAGAGCGATTAGCGATGATGCAGGTGGAAATGCTGATGTTAGTTTTGATGAGTTTTTAGAACTAGCTGCTAAAAATAGTGCTAGATTTGTCTTAAAAATGTGCGAACATTTGTTTAAAAATGAGCTTAGCAAAAGACTTATTAAAGAAGTAGCAAGAGCTTGTGATAAATTTAATTTAATTGAAGAAGGTGATAAGGTTTTAGTAGGACTTAGCGGTGGAAAAGATAGCTTAAGCTTACTAATGCTACTTAAACATATGCAAAGAGCAGTCCCGTTTAAGTTTGAATTTGAAGCAGTAACGCTTAGCTATGGAATGGGCGAAGATTATAAATATCTAAGTAATTATTGCAAGATTTTAGGTATAAAGCATACAATAATTGAAAGTAATATTTATGAGATTTCTAGTGAAAAAATCCGTCAAAATTCAAGCTTTTGCTCGTTTTTCTCTCGTATGAGAAGGGGATATTTATATACTTATGCTAAGGAAAATGGTTTTAATAAATTAGCTTTAGGACACCATTTAGATGATGCTATTGAGAGCTTTTTTATGAACTTTACTTATAATGGAGCTTTAAGAACACTTGCTGCGAAATTCACTTCAGCACAAGGAATTACCGTAATTCGTCCTTTGATATTTGTTCGTGAAAGAATGTTAAGAGAAAATGCTATCAAAAATGGTCTTAAAACAATAGGCGATGAAGCTTGTCCTGCTATGAGATTTGATGTGAAAATGCCACACGCAAGAGCAGAAACAAAAGAGCTTTTAGCAAGTCTTGAAGCACAAAACCCAAAATTATTTAAAAGCCTTGAAAACGCCTTTTTTAACATTCATTATGATACTTTTTTTGCAAACGAAGGTGCTAATTATTGCAAGGAATAATTTTAAATACCTTTAGCGTTAGGGATAAAGATTTAATAGTCTTTATCCTAAGCAGCGAAGAATTAGTAAAATGCTATAGATTTTACGGAGTTAGACACTCACATTTAATAGTCGGAAATATTATTGATTATGAGCTAAGTATTCAGCCTTTATTTTTGCCAAAACTACACTCAACAATGCAATTAGCCTTGCCTTGGAATGATTATGAGATTATTAAGGCTTGGCAGAGTTTTTGTGTGCTTTTATATGAGCATTTAAAAGATAATCAAGAGTGTGGAAGTTTTTATTATGATTTAAGTTTAAGAATAATTAATAGATTAAAAACTCAACATTATAAAAGAGTATTTTTAGATGCTTATGCTTTGATGATTGAGTATGAAGGTAGGCTTTATTTTAGTGAAACTTGCACGGAATGCAATAAAGAATTAAATGATTTTTTTTCTTTAGGAGAAGGATTTTTAATGTATTGTAGGGGTTGTAAAGTGAGTGTAAGTATCAATAAAATTAAGATGAAAGATTATCTAAAAAATAAAAATTCAGCTATATTTGAAGATAGTGAAATAGATTTATTGTACGAAGTATTTTCTAAAAAATTATAAAACTACAAAAGCTAAATTAAATTCTTTATTTTAAAAATCTTAAACAATACTACAATGAATTTGAATTTTAAATAAAATTTATTATCAATATAACTATCATTTATTTAAAAATTATAAATATTATGATAATTATTTTTGTTATTAACTAAAAATATTATAGAATATCATTTTTATTATCAATTAAGGAGATATTTTGAGAAAATCTTTAAAACTTTCTTTGGCTTTATGCTTATTTGGTGGTGTTGGCTTATTGGCTAATGAGAATGCTAATCTTGATACTATTGAAGTAAATGCTAGTTCAATTGGATATTCTAATGTTGATTCGCTAAAAATCTCAAACAAAAACGCAGGTGCAATAAGAGATGTTATGCGTGATATTCCAGGTGTTTATGTAGCAGGGACAAATCAGTTTAATCAAAAACTTTATATGCGTGGCGTAAATGATAGGGGTATTAATATTACTATTGATGGTGCAAGACAACGTGGAAATATTTTTCATCACTCGGCTGATTTAGTTTTAGATGTTGATTTATTAAAAGCTATTGATGTTGGCGTGGGTGTTTTAAGTGTTGCTAATAACTCAGGTGCTTTAGGTGGTTCGGTTGCGTTTAAGACTGCAAGTGCATTTGATTTATTAGAAGGTGATGAGAGTTTTGGTGGTAAGTTTAAGACAGGCTATTCAACTAATAATAAAGAATGGCAAAAAAGCATAATGGCTTATGGTAAAACTGATAATAATTTTGGTCTTTTAGCATATATTAATCATAAAAATTATGGCTTCGGAAAAGATGGAAATGGCAATGATATTGGTGGTAAGGGTCATGATTTAAGCTATTTATTTAAAGTAAATTATGAAAAAGATGAGCATAAAGCAGGTCTTAGCTATGAGCATACTGAATATGATGGTGATTTTCCATTTAGAGGTGAGTTTGGTGGCTCGGTGGCATTTGATACAGGCACACTAAAAGCAGGAGAAAGAGCTCAACCTATTTTGCCTCAAATTATGCAAAGAGATACCTATACATTTAATTACAATTACAATCCAAATGAATTAATTGATAGCGAATTTAGAGTTTATCATACAGAGCATAGGCTTATAAAAGATGAAGTTCCAAATTATGCAGAGTTTAAAAAATCAGGTGGTAAAGCATTTTTATCAAATGATGGAGTAAAAACCACAGGTGCTTATTTAAACAATAAATCAAGATTTGAAAATACTAGCTTTAATCAAGAAGTATTTTATGGACTTGAGTGGTATCAAACTACAAGCTTTAGAAAAAATCATTCAAGTTTAAAAGATGCAACAAATGGAGCAATTTCTGTAACTCCTACAAACAATCATCCTAAAGAAGTAGCAAACAACCTATCAGTATTTTTACAAGATACTATTCAAATTGGTGGATTTAGCATAATTCCTGGAGTTAGATTTGATAGATTTACTATAGATAATTTTGGCAAGAAAACTCAAGGATTTAATAATTTTAGCCCTGCATTAGCACTTGATTATAAGGCAGAAAACGGCATTAATTTATTTGCTGGGTATTCAAAAGTATTTAGAGGACCTGATCCGATTGAAGCTTTAAGACTTAGCGAAAATACATTTAATACAAATTATATTGATGAGAATTTAGAGCCTGAAACAGGTGATGCTTATGAAGCTGGATTTGGGTATAAAAATAACTTTAATGAACATAATGTTAATTTTGTAGCTAAATATTTTTATACTGATTATAAGAATTTAATTAAAGAAAATGTAAGCGTAACAACTACTCAAAACGGACAAACAATTAAGAATAATTACAATCGTATGAATATGGGTAAATCTAATGTTCGTGGGGTTGAATTATATGCTTCTTATGCTTATGAGAATTTAAAATTTAGTGCAAGTTATACTCATCAAACAACAAAACATAAAGACAAAAGTAAAGTTGGTGGCGTAATGGCATATAGTGATAGTGGGGATAAATATACATTTAATGCTGAATATTTTGCTAGTCCAATTGATACATTATTTGGTTATAACCTAATAGCTTTTGCTGGTAAGACTTTAGAAGATGGAACTAAAAAAGCAGGTTATGGAGTAAGCGAAATATATGCAAGTTATATGCCTACTCAAAATCTTGAAATAAACTTAAGCGTTGGCAATCTATTTGATAAAACTTATGTTTCACATTCTCAAAGAAGATTTGGGGTTGAGACTGCAAACGACTATGAAGCAGGAAGAAATATAAAACTAGGCTTTAGTTACAAATTCTAAACTAAAAAAGGCTTTTTAGCCTTTTTTAGAATATCAATTATTAGGAGAAAATGTGGAATTTTTAAAAGAATATTTAGATTATTTTGTGTTTGCGATATTATTTTTTATGAGCTTTTTAGTTTTGGCATTTAGTATTGAAAGGCTAATATTTTTTAAGAATATTGATATTAAAAATTATAAATGTAAAGATGAATTAGAAATAGCACTTAGTAAAAATCTCACCTGTCTTTACATCGTTTATCAAAACGCTCCTTATATAGGTTTGCTTGGCACGGTAATAGGCATAATGATTACATTTTATGATATGGCAAATGCAGCTACTATGGACGCAAAAAGTATTATGCTAGGGCTATCACTTGCTCTTAAAGCAACAGCACTTGGACTTGTTGTAGCAATCCCAACTCTTATGATATACAACGCATTTATTAGAAAAGTTGATGTTGTATTATCAAGATTTAAGGAAAATAATGAGAGTAAATAAAGAAGGCTTAAATCTAGTTCCATTTATTGATATTATGCTAGTTTTACTTTGCATTGTTTTAAGTGTTAGCACCTTTATAGCAGAAGAAAAAATCGCTATAAACTTACCAAAATCAGAAAATAGCGTAAGCATTGATGATAAGCAAAAAGTATTTATAAGTATTAATGAAACTGGCGAGATATTTTATAATGAGAGTTTGCTTAGCGTAGATGAATTAAAGACAAAATTATCAAGTATTAGTAAAGATGAAATTGTAATTTTACGCTCTGATGAGAACGCTAGTTATAAACATTTTGTAAAAATAGTGGATATTTTAAAAGAGTTAAAGCATGAAAATTTTGCTATTGCAACAGAAAAATAAAATCGCATTTTTCATCTCCTTTTTAGTTCATGCGGTTTTGTTGGCGTGTTTTTTTAGAATTGATGTAAAGACAAGTGAGATTAAAAATGATAAAGCTTTAGCAGTGCTTTTTTATGCTCCTAGCATACCTCAAAATGCTGTTAAAGAAGAAATAATTGAAGAAGTAAAAGAAATAAAAGAAGAAATAATCAAAGAAGAGATAAAAGAAGAAAAATTTGCTTTAAAACCTAAAAAAAAGCACCATAAAAAACCAAAACCAAAGCAAGAAGTAAAAGAAATTAAAAAAACTCAAGATGAGCCAATCACACCTAAAAACGAACCTTTAGCAAGCAAGATAAATGAAGCTAAACCAACTACTATAATTAGTAATAATACTCCTGCAGGTGGGAATAATCAAGATGAATTAATCTCTCATATTCAATCAGTTTTAAATAAAACTGCTAAGAGTAATTATCCTATGAGTTCAAGAAAAAGGCGTGAGCAAGGAGTAGTGGTTGTAGGATTTACCTATGATTATGGTAAGGCAAAAAATATAAAAATACTTAAGCCATCAAAATATGAAAATCTAAACAAAGCAGGAATTAAAAGCGTTGAGATAGCGAAATTTAAGCGTTATGAAAGAGTTTTAGATATTAGTGTGCCGCTTAAGTTTAGCTTACATTAAAAATTAGTGCTTAATTGCACTAATTTAAAAATTATAATTTAGATTAAAAGTATATAGCCTTGAATTAGCGTATTTATAACATAATTCGTTATTACAATTAAATACGCTGATTTTATTTTTGCTATTTAAAATATTTAAGATATTAAAACTTATTTTTAATTTAGTATTTTTAATATTTTTAGTATAGCCAAATCCTAAATTCCAATTCAAATATGACTTAAGTTTAGTATCGCTAAATATTTGCATATTTAAATTCTTATCGTATTGTGAGTATAAATCATTTTTCGCTGAATGATAAGTGATTTCATTAATCAAGTTAAAATTATCATAAAATAAATTATGAGTAAAATTAGCTATAAAAGGCTCATAAACAAATGGCAATTCACTTGATTTTATAGTTTTACCATTATAGATTATGTTTTTACCAGTTGTGCTTAAATAATTAGTCGCACTACCTTTTTTGTGTAAATAGCTAAGATTTAAATCAAAATAATTTTTAGTATTAAATATACTAATTTCATTGCTAGATAAATTAAGACTTATAATATCATTAGCTGTTTTTTTGCCATTATAATAAACTTTATAATTATTATCAGTATCGTTTATACTTTCTAAGCCTAATTCTTCTTGATTTGCTGAATAAATTTCATTATAAGTTTTGCGTTTAATGTATTTTAATAACATTTTAAAATATTTAAATTCTGCGTTGTAATATAGGCTAAACTCATTAGCATAAGGGCTTTTTAATCCTATAAAAACTCTATCTTTTTGCCATTTTGTATCTTGTATCCAAGGGCTATTATAATCAATTCTTGAATACTCTTCATATCCACTAAAATAATCATCATATAAAATATAAGCTAAAAGCCCTTTATCAAAATATTTATTAAATCCAAATCCTAAAAATTGATTATCATTTAAATAATACTCAAGTCCTGTTCTAGGGGCTATATTAAATCTTTTGCTAAGGCTATCATAATCATTTCTAAGACCTAATCTAAATCTAAAATTATGATATTTAATATCGCTTTGTATAAATTGAGCGTAGTTGTTTATTGATTTTTTAGCTTTTGCAAAATGTGTTTCATAATATGAAAAATATTGATTATTTATGCAACTAATATCATTTTCTTTACAAGCTAGAATATCAATTGGTTTTTCATATCTTGTATAAGGATTAATTCTATTTATTTTGCCTTGATTTTTACTAAGTTCAAAACCAAAATTAAAGCTATATTCTAAATCATTATTTTTAAATTCATTGGTTTTAGCATCTAATTTATATTGATATGATTTTTCAGTTTGTAAGGTATCTCCTAGCCCACCATAACTTTGCTTTATACCTGAAGGTAAGATGAATTGATACTGAACTTTTTTATCATAAATTCTTGAAGAATTTGATTTTAAAAATGATAAATGCTGATTAAGATTTATATTTTTTAATTCACTTTCAAGATTAAAAGCTAAGCTAAATCCACCATAATTTACTTTCATATTAGAATCAATTACGCCTTCTTGAAATTGATTTATTAAATAAGGATTATAAATAAAAGTTGAGCTAAGAATATGGTTATCATAATCTTTTTGAGTTTTTAGCAAAATTAAGTTATTTGTATCGCTAATTTTATTTATTGTATATATATCTTTTTGCTTTATTTTTGTATTTGAATAATTACTACTTGCAAAAAATAAAATTCCAAAAGTATCATTTAAATATGAGCTAAAATTAGCACTGAAATATCTTTTATAATAATTACTAAAATCTTGATAACCATATCCACTAGAATATTTTTGCCTTATTTTATCATCTATAAAAATATTATCTTGAAAGCTATATCCAAGACTAAATCCACCACTTGGGTTTTTTGATGGGCTTTTGATTTTTGCATCAATTACTCCACCTAAAAATCCACCATAACTAGCACTTACAAAACTATCATAAATGCTTAAATTATCTATAATTTCGCTATCTATATTAAGCGAATATGAACCAAGAGATGGGTTATACCAGACATTTTTATATAGCGTTTTTGACATAGCTGGTTGAATGGTGCTTGTTATGTTTATTCCATCTATAAACATTTGATTTTGATAGGTTTTAGCACCATTGATTGAAAAATCATCTGGCTTTAAAGAATTTGAATTATCGCTATCTTTAGTAGTAATTCTTATATTTGTATGATTTTTGATAAGTTCATCTAAAGTGTGATTTTGTTTTATTTGAGTATTAAGATAGGCTTTATTGTAAATAGTGTTAGAAAATTCTAAATAATCAATATTTTGCACTGCATTAATATTGATTTCATCTAAGGTATTTGCATAAATATATGTAGCTAAAAATATGCTTAGCCTAATTTTATTTTTGCAAAATTGCTTCATAGCCATCTTTTGCTAAACATTTTAAAAGTGATTTTTCATCATAAGTTTTATCACTTATTTTTAGAGTTTTAGAATTTAAATCTACTTTATAATTTTTGCTAACTTTACTAGCACAAAAACTAATAAAATCAACACAAACTTCACAAGCCATATCTTTTATAAAATAAACATTTGCATTAAGATTAAGTGCTAAAAGCATTATAAAAAATGCCTTCATTGTTGCACTGCTTTATAGCCGATTTCGTTGATTTTTTCTACTATTGCTTTAATATCTACATCTTTAGCAAAAGTAATAACTAAATCTTTAGAATTAAAATCAGCCTTGTAATCTTTAACTTCAGCAATACTTTTAGACGCTTCTATTATTTTTTTAGCACAACCATTGCAACCCATATTTTTTACATTTAATAAATAACTTACATCAGCAAAAGCTAAACTTGATAAAATTGACACAAATAATAATTTTTTCATACATTCTCCTTAAAAAATATTAATTATAAAAATCATTTCTTAAGAATAATTGAAAATAATTATAAATATTATATAAACAATTAAATTAGAATTTAAAATATTATTTTGATATTTTAATATTAGCTAATTTTTAAATATAATTAAAAATTATTTTTATATAAAGGTTTATATTGTTTAAAAAATATTTGTTATTTTTATTTAGTTTAACTTTTTTAAATGCTTTAATTATCAATGAAAATGAAGTGATTTCAAATCAGATAATTACAAATGAAGATATAGATAATGAAGGCGTCATAAATAGTGATAAAAATCAATTTTCTGGTGTTTTTAATAATAATTTTGGTGCTACTTTAAGTGGTAATTTTTCTACTTTTAACGAGGTGTATAATGGTGGATTTTTTGAAGGCTCATTTCATAATATTCAAATGTTTGTTAATAATGGATATTTCTTAAGCACCAATACTACTACAAATCAAGAGTTTTTTAATCTATATGATGGAATGATAGAAGCTAATCATAATAATTTTTTTAATATGCAAAATTATGGCTTAATTTATGGAGATGATAATATTTTTTATGATTTTATTAACTTTCAAGAAGGCTGGATTTTTGGAGATAACAATACTTTTAATGGAGATGTTTTAAATGATACTGATGGGCTTATATCTGGAAATAATTTATCATTTAAATCAACTTTAGAAAATAATTCATATATTTTTATAGATAATAAAGCTAGTTTTAATGAAGTGATTAATAATGCTGTTATGGATGTAAATAATGCAGAATTTATTGGCGAAGTAATCAATAATGATACTATCAATGGGGATTTTTTAGAATTTAAAAATAATCTAAAAAATAATCAAAATAGCACTATTTCTGGAGAGAATTTAACTTTTGCAAATACTTATAATGATGGTATGATTTTAGGTGATATTACTACTTTTAATAAAGAATTAGATAATGATATTAATGGCTGGGTTATTGGAAATGATATTACCTTTAATGATAGGGTTATTAATAATGGTGATTTAGTAGGAAGCAATTTTAAGTTTAAAAATCAATTAGAAAATACTTTAAATGTAGATAGTATTTATTCTAGTTTTGAAAAGATAAATAATAGTGGATTTTTTACAAGTTATAAATCTACTTTTAATAATACCATTACTCAAAGCGATAATGCGTATTTTTATGCTAACGCATCTGCTATTAATGCTGATATTTTAGGTGGGGATATTGAGATTGCTTATAGTAATTTAGCTAATGAAGAATTAAAAGTAAAAAATGCGAAAATCAATAATTCTACAATTAATTCAAAAAATATGATTTTTGATAATTTGATTTTAAATTCTTCATCAATTTATGGTGGTTTTAGAGCTAAAACACTAGAAGCTAATAATAATAATTTTGTTCTTTATTTTAATGATGGTTTTAGTGGGGCTATTGTCGTTGATGAAGAGATAAAAGGCGTAAATAATGATATAAAAATTGTAAATTATCAAAATAATTTAGGATTTTTTCCTTTACTTTTAGCAAGGAGTAGTAAGGATTTAAGTAAAGATTTTGCTGTATATACTATAAAAGGCTTTAGTGTTTTTGGTTTTGATAAAGAAGTAATAGTAAAAAAAGAGCAAAATGGAGCTTTTTTGCTTGGGATAGGGGATTTTAACTCTTTAAATATTAGCGATATTAATGAATTATTTGATGATAAATATAAAAAGAATTTAGAAAATAATGCAATAAATAAAATTACAGCAAAAAATCCTGATATTGCAAAAATTGGTGTGGATAAAAAGCTAATTAATAATATAAAAAATAAATTCTATAAAGAAGATTTATTAAATTATTCTATTTCAAGATTAAATTTTGATAGCAAAAGGTTTGATTATTTAGATTATGAGTATTTAAGTGGGGATATAAATGATATAAATTATTGGCTAAATCTAATAAAAATAAATAAATCTAATGAATATAATTATTTTTATAATAATTTAGGATTATTTTTATATAGCTTAAATAATGAAAGCAAAAATCATAAAATCTATGGCGGCGGATTTTATGCTAATTTTAATTTTGATAATTTTTATATAAATACTGATTTTAAATACAATGAGCACGAAGTTGCGATAAATCTTGATGATTTAGGGATTATAAATAAAGATTATTTTAGCGTTAATTCAAAAGTAGAATTTGGATTAAGTTATGAAAATTATTTTGTATATAAGCCAAATATTGCTTTTGTTTTTGAATACTTACCAAAGACAAAATATAAAAATGAATATATAAAAGCTTTATTTAAAAGGCAAAATAATTGCTTTTTAAAATTAGGTTTTGCTTTAGAATACCTTAACAATGATTTTGCATTTTCGCTAAATAGTAATTATTTTAAAAGCTTAAGCAAGGATAAATTGCTTATTATAAGTGATGGATATTCTAAAGAAAATCTATATTTTAAAAATCTTAATAGTTTTGAGCTTGGAATACAAACTAAGTATTTATTAAATGATAGTTTAAGTTTGGATATTGATTTAAGTAAGCAGTTTTTTAAAGAATTTAATTCTTATTTTTTTAAGATTGGTTTTGGATATAAGTTTTAGGCAAAATTATATATTTTGCCTTTTTATAAATTAAACATATGATTTAATGGGCCTCTGCCACTTCCTAAGTTTGGAGCAAATTCCATTGCATTTTGTGTATATAATTTAGCATCTTTTACAGCTTGTAGTTTAGAAAGTCCATTAGCTAAATTAGCAGCTATAGAAGCACTTAAAGTACATCCTGCTCCGTGATCGTTTGTGGTATTTAAAGGTTTGCCGTAAAGCTCGTAAAAGTCTTTTCCATCATAAAAATAATCTATCGCTAAATCAAAATATTTTCCACCTTTAGCAATCACGCTTTTAGCACCTAAGTCTATTAATTTTTTAGCAGCATCTTTTAGTTTTTCTTTAGAATTAATCTCAAATCCACATAAAAGTTCGGCTTCTAATTTGTTAGGCGTTAAAATATCAGCGAATTTGATAAACTCATTTACATAAAGCTTAAAATCTTCATCTCCTATTAATCTAAAACCACTTTTAGCAAACATAACAGGGTCAATTACTATATTTTTAGGTTTATATTCTTTAAATTTTTCAATAGTTAATCTTATTAAATTAGCATCCCCCATTAATCCTGTTTTTAGTGCTTTTGGTGGAATATCTTTAAATACTGCATCAAATTGAGCCGATACAATATCTTCATTCATAACACAAGCACCATAAACTCCTTGAGTATTTACAGCATATACTCCTAAAACTACTGCCATTCCAAAAGTTTTATGCATAGTAAAGGTTTTTAAATCAGCTTCAAGTCCGCTACCACCACTGCAATCACTTCCTGCAATTGTTAGAACTGGATTTAACATATAAACTCCTTATATTGGTTAAAAGAGAAATAATACTCTAAAAATTTATAATTTTATTATAATATTTGCCTTTTTTATAAATTTATTAGGAACAAAAATGTTTAACCTTGATATAAACTTATTTTCTTACATTAGCGTTAGGGCTTTTTTAGCGTTTTTATTATCGTTTATTATTACATTAATTATTATGCCACTTTTTATTTCTTGGGCAAAGAGTGTAGGGGCTAATCAGCCAATTTTAAGTGATGCACCACTAAATCATCAAAAAAAATCTAATACTCCTACAATGGGTGGGGTTGTTTTTATTTGTGCTGCTTTATTATCTAGTCTTGTTTTTACTACATTTAATGTTTATAGTTTTAGTGCGATTTTGTGTATTGTTTGTTTTGGTGCTATTGGAATAATTGATGATTTAGGCAAGGTATTAAAAAAGGCAAATAAAGCTGGGTTAAAACCACGCTCTAAAATGATTTTAATGTTAATTGCATCTTTAATAACAATATTACCTATTATGATATATGGGAATTTTAGCACAGAACTTTTTGTCCCATTTTATAAATATCCTATAATTGATATGAAGTATTTTGCTTTATTATTTTGGGTATTGGTGTTAATTTCTAGCTCAAATGCTATTAATCTAACTGATGGACTTGATGGACTTGCTTGTGTGCCTAGTGTGTTTTCACTATTTACATTATCAGTGTTTTTATATCTTAGCTCAAATGCTGTTTATGCTAATTATTTATTGTTACCTAGAGTAAGCGGGAGTGAAGAATGCGTTGTGATTGCACTTGCATTAATTGGTGCTTTACTAGGATTTTTATGGTATAACTGCCATCCAGCACAAGTATTTATGGGAGATAGCGGTTCTCTTACATTAGGAGCTATTGTTGGATATTTAGCGATAATTTCAAAAAATGAGATTTTATTAATTTTAATAGGTTTTGTTTTTGTTCTTGAGACTATTAGCGTTATTTTACAAGTTGGAAGTTTTAAAATATTTCATAAAAGGATTTTCAAAATGGCTCCAATTCATCATCATTTTGAGCAAATTGGTTGGAGTGAAAATAAAATCATAGTTAGGTTTTGGCTAATTGCATTTATTTGCAATGTTTTAGCGTTAATTACTATTAAATTAAGGTGAGTTTTATGTTATCAATGTTTGGATATGGAAATGTTGCTAAGGCGATTACAAGCACTTATAAAAAGGGTGAATGGTATATATATGATGATAAATTTAGCGTTTGTAGTGAAGATGAATTTGGTAATAAGCTTTTACCTACAAGCTATTTTAATCCTGATAAAAGTAGCATAGAAGTAGTTAGTCCTGGAATTGCGCCTAATCATATTTTATGTAAAAGTGCTAAGAATTTAACAAGTGAGATTGATTTTTATAACGAAGCTTTAGGGCTTAGTATTTGGGTTAGTGGGACTAATGGTAAGACTACTACAACGGAAATGATTTCTTATTTGCTTAATATTGAAGCAGGAGCAAATATAGGAAAACCAATTGCATTAATGAATCTTAAAGCACCTTTAGTTGTCCTTGAGATGAGCTCTTTTGCCCTTCATTATACTAAGGTTGCAAGACCTGAGCTTTATGTATTATTACCTATTTGTGATGATCATATTTCTTGGCATGGAAGCTTTAATAATTATGAAAAAGCAAAACTTGATTTAATTTTTAGAATGAATAAAACAGCAAGTATTATTGTGCCTAAAAAATATGAAGAGTATTTAAAGAGTGCAAATTGTATTAAATATTTTTATGAGAATTCTAGTGATTTAGCTAAACTTTTTGATATTGATTTAGCTAGATTAAATTACAATGAGCCGTTTTTATTAGATGCGTGTTTAGCGTTGGCTGCTTGTAAGATTATTAGTGGCAAAATTGAATATGAAAAAATATCTAAGTTTAAAATTGGTCGTCATAGAGTTGAGATTTTTAAAGATAGCAAAGATAGAATTTGGATTGATGATAGCAAGGCTACTAATATTTCAGCTGCACTTGCTGCTATTAATAGTTTTAAAGAGCCTTTACATTTAATTGCTGGTGGAGATGCTAAAGGTCAAGATTTAAATGAGTTTTTCTCAAAATTAGATAAAAATATAAAGCTTTATTTAATAGGCAAGAGCGATTTTAGCGATATTGCTAAAAAGCACGGATTAAACCCAATTAGAACCAATCTAAAAGAAGCTGTAAGTATGATTTATAAAGATTTAACAACTAAAGAAATAGCATTATTAAGTCCTGCGTGTGCTAGTTTAGATGAGTTTAGTTCTTATGCTGAGCGTGGGGATTTGTTTATAAAATATATGAAAGATTTAGATGTTTAGCTTTTTAAGACTTGCAAAAAGTGCTTTAATTACAAGTGAGTATAGTGTGAAAAATAATAAATTACTTTATAAAAATAAAGAATTTATAATCCAAGATGAATTAAAAAATTGCGAAAATACTTATTTTGTAGTTGCTATTGATAGAGTGATTTTATTTAAAAATCAAAATGAAAATAATTTTGATAAGGCTAAAAAAAGACAAATAAAAGCGATAAGTCTTAGTTTTTTAGTAATGATTTTATGTTTGATAATTTTATTTTTTCAAGAATTTGAAACAGGAATTTCATTTTTAAGTATTGCTAGTATTGTAGTTTTTATACTTTCAATACTTAATTATTCGTTTTTAAAACAACAAATTTTCGCATTAGAAAAAATTTAAGCATAATTTAAGAATTATCATATATAATAACGGCTTTTACTTCGGTGGTTGGATAGCTCAGTCGGTAGAGCAGCAGACTGAAAATCTGCGTGTCGGCAGTTCGATTCTGCCTCTAACCACCATTTTAAATTTCCCACTTTTTATTATTTTTTTGTTTGAGAATTTGAAATAGGAATTTCAAAATAATTTTTCTATACATTAAATATTTTTTCATATACTCCCCAAATGATTAAGGCAAAAAAGAAATTCGGACAAAATTTTTTAAAAGATGAGTTAGTAAAACAGCAGATCATCCAAGCGATACCCAAAGATTTAAAAGCAAAATTAATTGAAATTGGGCCTGGCTTAGGTGATTTAACTGCTCCAATACTTAAAAGCGGTTTTAAATTAACAAGTTTTGAAATAGATGATAGTTTAATTCCTATTTTAAACGAGCGTTTTAATAAAGAGATTTTAAGTGGAGATTTTACGCTAATAAATGCTGATGTTATGAATGTAAAAATTAGCGATGAGCCTTATTTTATATGTGCTAATTTGCCGTATTATATTAGTTCTCAAATTATTATAAATGCTTTATTTGATGATAACTGCATAGGTATGCTTGTGATGATTCAAAAAGAATTAGCAGATAGATTTTTTGGGATTGATTATTGTGCTTTAAGTGTTATTACGGATTTACTTTGTGATAAAGTTAATGTTTGTGAAGTGCCACCTAGTGCATTCACTCCTATGCCAAAAGTAAATTCTAGTGTAATTAAGCTTATTAAAAAGCCTAGTTTGTTGGATAAAAAAGATTTAAAAGCTTTTAATTCTTTTATCAAGATAGCCTTTAATCAACCAAGAAAAAAAATGCTTAGTTCATTTTCAAATAAAACAAAGGTAAAACAAGCATTAGATAAGCTAGAAATTGATGAAAACAAAAGAGCTCATGAAATATCTGTTAAATCATTCTTAGAACTTTTTAAATTACTAAAGGATGAAAATGAATATTGAAGATTTAGAAAAAACAAAAGTAGCAAGAAGTTATGAAAACGCTGAAAACGAAGATGAACTTTTAGAAGAATTAGAAGAAGAAATTGACGATAAAAAAGCTAAAAAGAAAAAAAAGCGTAAGAAAAAAATCTTACCAGCTTCTTTAAAAGGTGATTTAGATTGGCAAAAAGCCTTAGCTGAATCGATGAAAGAAAACGAAAAAGCTCAAGAAAAAAGGCTATATCCTTGGATAAATTACAAAGGTAATGCAAGTGTTAAATTTACTCCATTAGGCGGACTTGGTGCTATTGGTGGAAATATGAGCGTAATTGAGTATGAAGATGAAGCTATTATTATTGATGTTGGAATGAGCTTTCCTGATGCTGATACTTTAGGTGTTGATATTGTAGTTCCTGATTTTTCTTATGTTAGAAAGATAAAAGACAAAGTAAAAGCTGTTCTTATCACTCACGCTCACGAAGATCATATCGGTGCAATGCCTTATTTTTATAAAGAATTTGATTTTCCGATTTATGCTACGCCGCTTCCACTTGGAATGATTTCAAATAAATTTAGCGAACACGGGCTTAAAGATAAATGCAAATTATTTAGACCAATTACAAAAAGACAAATTTATGAAATTGGCTCTTTTAAAGTTGAGTTTATGCATATAACTCATAGTATTATAGATAGCTGTGCATTAGCTATAAATACTCCTGCTGGAACTATTATTCATACGGGAGATTTTAAGATTGATCATACTCCAATAGATGGTTATGCTAGTGATTTACATCGTTTAGCTTATTATGGCGAAAAAGGTGTTTTATGTTTATTTAGCGATAGTACTAATAGTTACCGCGAAGGTGTAACTAAGAGCGAAAGCACCGTTGGTGGGACTTTTGATTTGATTTATTCAAGATGCAAAGGTCGTGTGATTATGAGCACATTTAGCTCAAACATTCACAGAATCCATCAAGCAATCACACACGCACTTGTATATAATAGAAAAGTTTGTATTATAGGTCGTTCTATGGAAAGAAACCTATTTACAGCAATTGAGCTTGGATATTTAAAATTTGATAAAAAGATTTTTATAAGTGCTGATGAGCTTGATAAATATCCTGATGAAGAGATATTAATAGTAACTACAGGCTCACAAGGTGAGAGTATGAGTGCATTATATAGAATGGCTACAAGCGAACACAAACATGTAAAAATTAAGCCTAATGATCAAGTAATTATAAGCGCTAAAGCAATTCCTGGTAATGAAGCAAGTGTATCAGGTGTAATTGATTTATTAATGCGTCATGGAGCAAGTGTTGCTTATCAAGAATTTAGCGAAATTCATGTAAGCGGTCATGCAGCAAGTGAAGAGCAAAAGCTAATCTTAAGACTTGTAAAACCTAAATATTTCTTGCCTGTGCATGGAGAGTATTCTCATATTAGTAAGCACAAAGCTAGTGCAATTGCTTGTGGTGTGAATGAAAAAAATATATATTTATTAAATAACGGCGATCAAATGGAGATTAGCTGGAATAAATTAAGAAGATTAAAAACCGTTAAAACAGGTAAAACTTATATAGATAATCAAGTAGATAGAGAAGTGCATGATGATTTATTAAATACTAGAAAAAATCTTGCAGAGCATGGAATAGTGCAGCTTAATCTTCATATTAATATGGGTGCAAGGACACTAAATCACGCACATATAATCAATTTTGGTTTAGTATCAAATAAACTAGCTCAAGATTTTGCAACTGATGTTAGCAATTATATTAAATTATTTATAGCTGATGCAAAAGATACTTTATTAAAGGATAAAAAGGCATTTGAACCAGCACTAAGAAATGCACTTAAGAAGTATTTTTTCAAAAAATATAAAAAATATCCGTATTTATTATTAAATATTCATTAAGGATAAAATATGCTAGAAATTGCAAAAAACATTCTAAAGCGAGAAGCCTTCGCTTTAGAAGAAGCGTCAAATTCTTTAGATGAGAGTTTTTGTGAAGTTGCTAAGATAATTAGCGAATGCAAAGGGAATTTAATCATTGTTGGAGTTGGTAAAAGTGGTATCGTTGGACGCAAAATTGCAGCTTCGTTTGCTAGTTGTGGGGTAAGGTCATTTTTTATTCATGCTAGTGAGTTAATGCACGGAGATTTAGGAAATATTTGTAAAGATGATGTGGTGATTTTAATTTCTTTTAGTGGTAAAAGCGAAGAAGTGTTAAAAATATTACCATTTTTAAATGATAGAAATGCTACTTTAATTAGCATTTCTCAAAGCAATTCTCCATTAGCAAATGCTTGTAGTTTCAATATTGCTACAAATTGTAATGAAGCAATCACAAATCTACCAGCACCTACTAGCTCAACTACTCTAACTCTAGCTTTAGCTGATGCGCTTTTAGCTTGTGTTATTAATTTAAAAGATTTTAGCGTTAGTGATTTTGGTATAAATCATCCAGGTGGAGCATTAGGTAAAAAGTATTATGTAAAAGTTAGTGATTTAATGCATAAAAACAATCTACCGATAATAAGCAAAAATGCTAGTTTAAAAGACGCTATTATTTGTATGAGCAAGGCAAGTTTTGGTTGTGCTTTATTGGTTGATAATGAAAAATTAGTTGGATTTTTAAGTGATGGGGATTTAAGAAGAGCTATGGCTAAGGATGATTTTTCTTTAGAACAATTAGCCTTAGAATATGCTAGTAAAAATCCTAAAACCATAGAAAAATCAGTTTTAGCACATAAGGCGTTTTCTTATATGAAAGAAAACAAAATATCAATTTTAGTAGTTCTTGAGAATGAAAAAATAATAGGATTATTACAATTATTGGATGAGTGATGAGACTTAATAAATTTATAGCACACAATAGCAAGTATTCAAGAAAAGAAGCTGACAAATTAATAAAAGAAGGCTTAGTAAAGATTAATAACAAAGTTTGCTTAGAAGACTGGAGTGAAGTTGGAGTTGATGATAAGGTCTTTGTAAAAGGTAAAAGAATTTATAAAAAAAGTGAATTTAGCGTCATCGTATATCATAAAGATAAAGGAGAATTAGTAAGCCATAAAGATGAGCGTGGAAGAGCCTTGATATATGATAATTTGCCAAGAGATTTTAGACATTTTAATCCTGTTGGAAGATTAGATTTTTCATCAACTGGCATACTTTTATTAGTAGATAGTCCTGTAATAGCTGATTTTTTAATGCAAAGTAACTTAGAGCGTGAATATTACTTAAAAATTAAAGGAACTATCACAAAAGAAGTAATCAATGCTATGGAAAATGGACTTGAGATTGTAAATAGCTTAAAAGGAGCACACCCAAAAAGCAAAATCACAAATCTTAGTCTAAAGCCTTTTTTAGAATATGAGATTTTTGGAAGTAGTGGTGGATATACAAAACTAAGAGTTATTATTGATGAAGGCAAAAATAGAGAATTAAGACGCTTTTTTGCTGAATTTGATTTAGAAGTAGTGGAACTTAAAAGGGTTGCTTTTGGTAGGGTTGATTTGGGTGTGTTAAAGCCTAAAAAATATAGATTTTTAACCAATAGCGAATACGAAGATTTAAGAAGCTTTTTAAAAGAAAATAAGGTGTATTATTAATGAAAGAATTAAATAATTTACATAAAGAATTTATAGAGTTAAGACATAGCATACACGCAAATCCAGAGCTAGGATTTAATGAGTTTAATACCGCAAAATTAGTTGCAAATAAACTAAAAGAATTTGGTTATGAAGTTTATGAAGGCATAGGAAAAACGGGTGTTGTAGGAGTATTAAAGAAAGGAAATTCTACTAAAAGCATAGGTCTTAGAGCTGATATGGATGCACTTAGTATAGAAGAATGCACAGGACTTGATTATGCTAGTAAGAATGGCTGTATGCACGCTTGCGGACACGATGGGCATACGGCAGGATTATTAATGGCTGCTAAGTATTTAGCAAGTGCTAATTTTAATGGAACTCTTAATTTATTTTTTCAACCTGCTGAAGAATGTTGTGATAATGAAATGCTAAGCGGTGCTATGAGAATGATAAAAGATGGAGTTTTAGAACGCTTTAAGGTTGATTATATTTATGGAATTCATAATATGCCAATTTCACAGATGAAAGGCTATGAAAATAAGAAATTCTTTATGAAAAAAGGCGTAATGATGGCAGGTGTAAGTGCTTATAAAGTAGATTTTATAGGCTTAGGCGGACACGCATCGGCTCCACATTTATGCAAAGACCCAATAAGCGTTGCAAATAATTTTGTAAATGCTTTATATACTTTTAAATCTTTAGAATTAAAAGATAGCGTTGTAAATGTTACAGGCTTTCTAGCAGGGACTACAAAAGCATTTAATATAATCCCAAATGAAGCTAGTGTTATGATAAATGTAAGAGGTCTTAGCAATCAAGAGCTTGAATTTATTGATACAAGAATTAAAGAATTAGCAACAAACTTAGCAAATGCTTTTAATATAAAAGCCATAGTAAAAAGAGCTGAAAATATAAAAGCTACTATCAATAACGATGAAGCACACGAGTTAGCAAGACTTGCTGCGATTGAGAGTTTTGGTGAAGATGAATGTGAGTTTGAACACCCGCATTTAATGGGTAGTGAAGACTTTTCTGCATTTTTAGATGAGGTTAAAGGAACATATGCTTTTATAAATAACGGAGATAGTGCAAATCTTCATCATCCAGAATATAATTTCAACGATGAAGTATTGCTGCTAGCTAGTAAGTATTTTGCAAATTTAGTATTAAATTATTTAAAATAAATTTATTTTTATTAAAAAATTAAATAAATTTATTATTTAGCCGATATAAAAAAGACTATATTTAAAAGGAGAAGATTATGAATGTAGGTTCTGTTAGTAATTCAGGTTTTACGAGTGGCTTACCAAAAAGTGTAAAAACTCAAGATGATGCAAGAAATGCTATAAAAGATAATTTAAAAAATATAGGCATTGACTTAGGAGATAGGGATTTAAGTAGTATTAGTGGTAAGGATATTACAAATGCTTATATAGCACAAAGTATGCAAATTAGCTTTTCTCAATTTAATACTCAAGGAAGTATATTTAGTTTTTCAAAAAATGAAATGCAACTTAATACTTTTCTTGGAACTTTAGGTAAATTAGGTGATGGTTTTGAGAATTTACAAAACTTAACTCCTGCAAAAGCTAAAGAATTAATTAGCGAAGATGGCTATTGGGGTAGTAAGCAAACTGGCGATAGAATAGCTGGTTTTGTTCTAGCTGGTGCTGGAGATGATATTGAAAAGCTAAAAGCAGGTCGTGAAGGAATTATGCGTGGTTTTAAAGACGCCGATAAGACTTTAGGTGGTTTTAGCAAAGGATATGCTGATATTGCGAATGCTACAATTGAACGCGCTGTAAAAGCTATAGATGATAAAATAGCTGAATTAGGCGGCAATGTAGTAGATATAAAAGCTTAATTAAATGCCTATTCTTAGGCATTTAATACTTATAAATATAATTAATTTTAAAATCTTAAAAATAAATATTCTTATATTAAAACAATTTAAAATAAAAAATTTTCATACTAATTAGATAATTTAATCAATTAATTTTAGCTTTTATAATAAAGTAAAATCATTATATTTTGCACTTATAATTTATACATCATAAAACATTAATTACAAAGTAAAACAATTAAAATATATATTATGAAAATAATTTATTTTTATAAGATTTTGCTATGTATTGATTAAACATTTTATAATTTTTCTCTCTTAAGTAATTCTTTAATACTAGGCTTTATGCTATTAAATTCATTGATATAATTTTTATAAATAAATTCTATAATCTTTAAAATTTTGGTTATTAATAATATATAATAAACTTTTCTTTAAACCACCAATGTATTACATAAAACTCTTTGTATCCAACAATAATATGTAATATAGTAGATAAAAAATGTTCTACTCTATTACATAAAAAATAAAAAATGTTCTACTCTATTACATAAAACTCTTTGTATCCAACAATAATATGTAATATAGTAGATAAAAAAATGTTCTACTCTATTACATAAAAAATAACAAATGTTCTACTCTATTACATATTTTTATGTTATCAATACTTGCATATTATAAAAGTATTATTGTGTTAAAAACTATAGCTATGCTTTCAGGTTTATCGCTATATATTCATTAATATTGTAAAAATAAAAATTATTCTTTATATAGCTCAATAATTAATACTATTTTAAAACAACTTTAAATAAAATTACTATTATTTTATTTAAAGGATTAAAGATGATTTCTTTTTTAAGACCTGTCAAAAAGGATAGGGTGATTAAAGATGATGAGTTGCTAAGCACTTATTATAAGTATAGAAAACTTTCATTAAGTGGTGTGTTTGTTGGTTATATGGGATATTATTTAGTAAGAAATAATATTACCCTATCTACTCCATTAATTAAGACTGATTTAGCAGTAAATAATTCTGATATAGGTTTAATTACTGGTTCTATGCTAATTGCTTATGGTATTAGTAAAGGCGTTATGAGTGCTTTAAGTGATAAGGCTGACCCAAAAAGATATATGGCTTTAGGTCTTATTTTATGTGCGTTAATTAATGTATTATTAGGCTTTTGTAATGCTTTATATGCTTATGTAGGTGCTGTTATTGCACTTGGAGTTTTTCAAGGAATGGGCGTTGGACCTAGTTTTATTACTCTAGCTAATTGGTATCCTAAAAAAGAAAGAGGAATTTATACTGCTATTTGGAATATAAGCCATAATATTGGAGGGGGTTTGGTAGCTCCAATTATTTCTAAATCTGTTTTAATATTATCTCCTGTATTAGGGATTGCTGCAGCTGATTTTAATGCTACTTATTGGAAAGTAAATCACTTTTATGTCCCAGCAATTTTAGCCTTGTTAATTAGTGTTTATGTTTTATACGCTGTTAAGGGTAATCCTAAAAATGAAGGGTTAAAAGAATTAAACGAGATTAATAAATTAAGAGGTTATGAAGAAGATATTAAAAACTCAGCTTCAACTACTGATTTAAGTAGTAAAGAAATATTTGTTAAATATGTTCTAAAAAACCCTAATGCTTGGTATGTTGCTTGGATGGATACTTTTGTTTATATGATTAGATTTGGGTTGATAAATTGGCTTCCTATTTATCTTTTATCTGTAAAAGGCTTTAGTAAAGAGCAAATGCATACAGCGTTTTTATTTTTTGAATGGGCTGCAATTCCATCAACAATGTTAGCAGGAATTATATCTGATAGATTATTTAAAGGATATAGAATGCCACCTGCAATTCTTGCTGTTTGTATAATATTTTTTATGATTATTGGATATTTTACGAGCGATAATATTTACTACACTATATTTTTTGCAGCAGCAGCTGGGTGTTTAGTATATGTGCCACAATTTTTAGCAAGTGTTCAAACTATGGAAGTTGTTCCTGCTTTTGCTGTAGGTTCTTGCGTTGGTCTTCGTGGATTTATGAGCTATGTCGTAGGAGCTTCTTTAGGAACTATGCTTTTAGGTGCTATGGTTGATGCTTTTGGTTGGAATGCAGGTTTATATATGCTTTTATTTGCTTGTATTATGTGTATTGTGTTTTCTTTACTTTGCCACTTTGGTGCTAAGAATAAGAAATTTTAATTTATGAGATTATATTTTTTATTATAACGAAGTTCTAAATTCTTAGAACCAATTAATCCGCCTTGATGAATGTATAAGATATTTTCTTTTAGTTCATCAAGGTTTTCATAAATTGCTTTTAGACAAACGCTATCATAAAGCAAATCAAACTCAATATCGCTAATATTTTTTGTTAATATAAATAGCTCTTCATAAAGATTTGCAAAATGATATTTTCTAGCAGTTTTTAATAATTTTAGCTTGGAATTTGGATTAAGTTTGTTTATTTGTTTTACAAAATATTCATTAGCATTTACGCAAGATGCTGTAAAAACTCTAGCATTTGAAAGTGTGCTTAGATATTTTTCAAGATAAATCGCACTTGTATAAGTTCCACTTGCTAATACCACATCACAATCTAATTCATTTACGATTTTTGCTATTTCTTTTGCCATTTTATAAAAGCCAAATCTAGCATAATCTTCACAAACACCTTCGCTAATTAAAAAGCTATTATTATCATTTTTATGCAAAGTTTTTGCAAATTCTTTAGGATTATTCGCATAATAAATCACAGCGTTATTTTCTAATGCACTTTTTAAATTCCCACTAATTTCGCATCTTCTAGCACAAACAAAAGAAAAATTATAATTATTATTTTTAGTCCAGAGTGCTAGTGCTTGCATAGCATTTGATTGACTTGAGCCATAGCAGATTATGTGTTTATAAGGGAGTTTTAAGTCTTTAAATATATCTAATTTTCTTGCTTTATTGCCGTTAATTTCGCCTAATAAATCATCTCTTAAAATAATAATATTTTTATTAAAAATCTTAAGAGTTGAAAACATTTAATACCTTGATAAAATCTTTTTCCTAAAGCAAATCTTAGAAATTATTAGCGAAGTGAAAAATACAAAAGTAATAGTATAAAAATGATAATTTAAAAACATCATCATAGGAACTAGATAAATTATCAAAAACACAAGCATAGCTAAATACTCGTGGCTTTTTTCATACCTTGAGCTAATAATACTAAATGCTAGTGCGTAATGAACACTTGCAATAGGAAGTAGGCTAAGTAGGACATAGATTACTAATTCTTTTGATTTTGAAGGGGTTTTATAATCTTTCCAATAGTCTTTAAATGATTGAATATTAGTAATTTTTGAATTAATTAAGGTGCTAAAGCTAAGGTTTTTAATCTTTGCAATTTCTGTATTTTGCTTGAAATTATATAGCATTACATTGTCTAAATTAAATGTGATTTTATTATCTTCGTTTAGGATTGTTCCTTGATTAGCTAATAATATTTGTTCGTTTTTAGAATTTGTTTTTGGCAAATATAAAACAATATTTTTATAAATTCCATTCTCTAATTCATCTGCAAAATATATATAATCTCCTAATTTTTGACCAAAATTAGCATTTTTAAGATTAATTTTAGAAAAGGCTTTTTTATAATCAATAAAATTATCATATAAAGAAAAGCTAAGTGGCATTAAAACTATGCTAATTACTAATAAAACCAAACTTACTATAAAGGCTAAAAAGCTAATAAAATTAGCTATTTTTCTAGGGTTTAATCCTAGAGAAAAAAGCATAATTATTTCGTTTTCTTTAGATAGTCTTAGAATACACATAAAACAGGTAATAAAAAAGCTAATAGGAGTAGTAAAAATGATGAGTTTTACACTCATAAGAGAATATAATTTAAATAATTCATATAAGCTTAATTCTATATAAGAAGTAATTTTTGCTATTTGAAATAAGACAATGATAGAGCTTACTAAAAATAGCGTTAAAAATATTGATAAAAAAGAGCCTATGAATTGTCTAAATAAATATTTTTTAATCATTGCACATAATCTAAACAAAATTGCCCAACGCTAGGGAAAAACCATACTAAAGCAAGTCCTATGCTTAAAAATGGTATAAAAGGAACTTGTATGTTTTCCTTGCCTTTTATTCTAAGATACATAAAAACAGGCAAACTTACAACGGCTCCTAAAAATATAGCTACAAAACCAAGTTTAATTCCTAATAACGCTCCAATTAATGCCATTATTTCAATATCAGCTTCGCCCATTACTTGAATACATTCATCATCGCTTTTTGCTTTTGCATTCATTATGCTCTCTATTAAAGATTTTAGCAAATACGCACCACCTGCAAAGATTAAAGCATCTTTAAAACTACTTATTGAATGAGTATAAATTAGAGCAAAAATCAAAGTTAGCATTAAAGTAAAGCTAGGCACAGCAAGGTAGCGAACATCAATAATGCAAAGTGCAAATAATAAGCTAAATGATAATGCTAAGCAAATAGAATAAGCAAGATTTTCTAAACTACTAATATCTATGCAATATAAAAATATAAAGCCAACAATTAGCTCAATTAATGGATACTGAATGCTTATTTTACTTTTACAAAACCCACATTTACCACCTAAAACTAGCCAAGAAATAATAGGGATATTGTGATAGAATTTCAATTTGTTATTACAGCTTCCACAAGAACTTGGCGGATAAAAAACACTTTTTCTCTCAGGTAGTCTTAAAATCAATACATTTAAAAACGAGCCAAAAACAAGCCCAAATATAAAAACTAAAATACTAAACTCCACCGAAATTCCTTTTACAAATTCTATAATTTTTAATAATTTCTTTTAATTCATCTTCTTTAAAATCAGGAAACAAAGTAGGGGTAAAAACAAACTCTGCATAAGCACATTGCCAAAGTAAGAAATTTGAAATCCTAAAATGTCCGCCCGTTCTAATCAATAAATCAACATTGTTTTTAATATCTAAATATTTATTAAAATTATTTTCATCTATTTCTTCATCACTTGCTTTTAATTTTTTAAAAGCTCTTAAAATCTCATCTTTTCCGCCGTAATTTATGCCTAGATTAAAAATAATTCTTGAGTAATTTTTAGTTTTTTCTTCAAACTCATTAATTAAATTCTTAGTATCTACATCAAGAACACTAATATCTCCAAAGCTTTTAAATCTAATTTCGTTTTTTATAAAATTGTTTAATTCGCTAGATAAGTATTCTTTAAGTAATTTGAAAATAAACTCAATTTCTTCTTTAGGTCTTTTCCAATTTTCGGTAGAAAATGCAAACAAACTAAGCTCTAAAACGCCTTCTTCAATACAAGCTTTTACCAATCTTTCAATAGTTTTTGCACCTGCTTTATGCCCGAAACTTCTTAATAAACCTTGATTTTTAGCCCATCTGCCATTACCATCCATAATGATTGCTAAATGATTTAACTCGTTCATAAATTTCCTTTATAACTAAGGCTAAAAAAATCATCTTTATAAGTAGTCAATTCTACATTTTGCGAATATTCAAAGCAGATTTTTTGAACCTTAGAAAAGCTAGTTAATATTTTATTATCATTTAAAAAAAGGCTTAATTTAGCAAAAACATCATAATAAATTGCTAATTCATTTTTTTTCTTTCTATATTCAATTAATATAGGTTTTCCTTCAAGCAAACAAGGTAAATATAAAATATCTTCATTCAAAGCAAAAAGCATTGTTTTATAGCATTCATAATCTGATTTTTGATTTGTTTGGATTAATGAATTAATTAGCGTGTATTTAAAATCATCTCTAAAAGCGATTTTTAATAACTCAAAACAATCATAATCAATATAGGCAAAAACCTTATCAGCTTGAAGATTTTTAAAGACTAAACTATCATAAATTTCAGCTAAATAATAAGTGTTTGGCTCTAAATTAATGTTTGATTTTGTGGTTAATTCTTTTTTACCAATTAATAATTTGTAGCGATTAAACATTAATTTATCAATTACTTTAAACTTAATTGGCAAAACATCATTAAACATCAGCTTTTACTCTATCAAAAATAATTTTTGCTAAGTTTTCTTTAGTATCAAAATACCCTTCACTAATGCCTGAATAATCACAGAAAAATATCTCGTTTTTACTTGAGCCAAATTGAGTATGTTCTCCTAAAATATTAAGACATAATAAGCTTAAACCTTTATTTACTAAAGCTTTTTTTGCATTATCATAGGCAGTCTTTTCATCACACTCTAGCTTAAAGCCGATTTTTTTACCCGAAAAATTAAAAGTAGCTAATAAATCATCATTAGGTCTTATTTTGATATTAAATTCTTCATCGAATTCATCTCTTTTTATTTTTCTTTCTTGTTTGATAGGGATAAAATCACTAACTGCAGCACACATAAATAAATAATCAAATTCTTTATAATCTTGCATTAAGGTTTTTAATTCAGCACTTGTATCGTAGCTTAATTGTGTGAAATTTTCATTTTTAATCTCATCACATCTAGCCTTTAAATACACCACATTTGCACCCCTTAAATAAGCTTGTTTAGCTAGTGCATCTGACATAGTTCCACTTGAATAATTTCCTATATTTCTTACTAAATCAATGCTCTCACGAGTGCCGCCGCCTGTTATTAAAATATTTTTTCCCATATAGAATTTATCTTTATAAATTTCTCTTAAAGTTGCTAGAAAAATATCTTTTGTATTAGCTAAAGCTCCTATTCCAAATTCTTTACAAGCTAAGGTTTTGCTAATTGGCTTTACTATTTTTACACCTAAACTCTTTAAATATTCTAAGCTTTTTTGTGTTTGACTTGCTAAATACATATTAGTATTTGCTGCAGGTGCTATTATTAGTGGTTTGTTTGAAGCAATTAAGGTGCTTAAAAATACATTATCACAAACTCCATTAGCTAGTTTATTTATTGAATTAACACTAGCAGGAGCAAATACAACAGCATCACAATCTTTTGAAAACATTATGTGATTTTTATCATTTTCCCAGCTTTCATTCTCACTTGTTAAAACGCTCTCGCATAATGCTTCATAAGCTAATTTATTTACGAATTTCAAAGCCCCATCACTTAATAAAGCTTTTACTTTAATTCCTTCTTCTTTAAACATAGAAATTAATTCAAAGCTTTTATAAAAGCTAATACTTCCACTAACACATAATAATACTTTCATTAAAAATCCTTAAAATTATTAAAAATCACGCCTTTATTACGCTCTATAAATAAATCTTTTGCTTTTAATTTAACAGCGTCTTTATTGCTAATCGTGCTACCTGCTGCAATTAAAGTATCGCTAGGTATGTTAATTGGTGCTATTAGGTTTGAGTTTGAGCCTATGAAGACATTTTTACCGATTTTGCTTAGGTGCTTGTTTTTGCCATCGTAATTACAAATTATCACACCACAGCCAATATTTACACCGCTACTAATCTCACAATCTCCTAAATAAGCTAAATGACCAGCTTTTACATCTTCTAATTTTGCATTTTTGCATTCTACGAAATTACCGATTTTACTATCTTTAATAACGCATTTTGGACGAATTCTAGCCATTGGCCCTATGCTTGAATTAATTATCTCACTATTTTCTATAACGCTATTTGCTAAGATTTTTGAGCTTTTTATAATAGAATTTGCCTTAATCACAACTCCGCTTTCAATCTCACAATCATTGCTAATTTGTGTATCAAGCTCTATGAAAATACTATCTTTATTATGCATAACAACGCCATTTATAAGCAATTCATCTTTTATTCTTTTTTGCATAATTTGCTCGGCTTGTTCTAAATCTAATTTATTATTAATACCTAAAAACTCAATCTCATCAAAGGTGCATTCACTAACGCTTATTTTATCATCTATAGCCATTTTGATAATATCAGTTAGATAATATTCTTTTTGAGCGTTGTTGTTGTTTAGCTTAGGAATGTAAGTTTTTAATATATCTTTACTGATTTTATAAATTCCAGCATTACATAAAGTGCATTTTAATTCTTCATTGTTTGCATCTTTTGTTTCTACAATTTTACTTATTTTATCGTTTTCTTTAATCACTCTTCCGTAAGAATTAGCACTATATTTATTAAAAGTGCTTAAAACTATTTTAGAATTTGTATTAGCTATAATTTTTAGACTATTTTGTGTGATTAAAGGCATATCAGCATTTAAAATCAACGCTTCTTCGTATTTTGGCTCATAATTTATTAAAGCCCCGCCTGTGCCTTTATGATTTTGCATATCTTGATATATATATTTTAAATTAGAATAATCTTTTAAATGCTCTTTTATAGCGTCTGCTTGATGGTGTAAAATTAAAGTTATATCATCACTAAGTTGCAAAGCATTTTCAATAATAATTTTAATTAAAGATTTCCCACAAATTGTATGCAAAGGTTTTGCTAAATTACTATTCATTCTAGTGCCAAAACCAGCTGCTAGTATTACTATGCTTAATTTCATATTTTTCCTTTAGATTTTAAGAAAATGTTAGCAAGTTTTGGATAACATTTTTAAAAACTATTTAAGGAAATTAGTGAAAAAACTATTGCTTTTATTATTGTTTTCAGTGTTTATTTACGCTGATACTCCACTTAGCGTTCCTACATTAAATCTAAATCTAAGCGCACCAGAAACGCCTAGCCAATTAGTAACTACTTTAAATGTAGTCATAGTTTTAACTATATTAGCTTTAGCTCCTAGTATTATATTTGTATGCACTTCGTTTTTAAGATTAGTTATAGTGTTTTCGTTTATGAGACAAGCTATGGGAACACAAGCAATGCCGCCTAATACAATTTTAATATCTTTAGCACTTGTGATAACTTTTTTTATAATGCAACCAGCTGCTAATAAATCTTATGAAACAGGAATTAAGCCTTATTTGGAAGAAAAAATAGGCTATGAAGAAGCATTTGCATTAAGTGTTAAGCCGTTTAAAGAATTTATGCTTAAAAATACTAGAGAAAAGGATTTAGCACTATTTTATCGCTTAAGAAATATTGATAATCCTAAGAGTATTGATGATGTAGATTTAGTAACTTTAGTTCCTGCTTTTATGATTAGTGAATTAAAAACTGCATTTGAGATAGGATTTTTGCTATACTTACCTTTTTTAGTAATTGATATGGTTGTATCATCGGTATTAATGGCTATGGGTATGATGATGTTGCCGCCGGTTATGATATCTTTACCATTTAAAATTCTAATTTTTGTCTTAGTTGATGGTTGGAATTTATTAATTGGTAATTTGGTTAAAAGTTTTACATAGGAAAAAATATGAAAAAATTATCTTTAATTTTATTAAGTCTTAGTTTGCTGAATGCAACTAGCTTAAAAACTATGCTAGAAAGTATTGAGAATAATGAGCAATTAAAAGCTAAAAATTATGAAACTTTAAGCAAAGAAGAAAGTGCAAAAAGCGTAAAATACAAATACTATCCTAGTGCTACTTTACAAGTTGGATTTGTTAGTTTTGATTATGATAGATATATAATAAATCCAAATAATTTAACAAATGTAAGTGTAGCAATAGATGCTTTAATTTATGATGGTAAAAGAAATTCTAATATAAATCTTGCGAAAAAAAATCACGAATTAAGTCAAATTGAATTAGAAAAGGCTAAAAATGAATTGGAATTTAATTTAACAAGTTTATATTATTCTTATTTAGCTTTAATGGAAAATATTGAATATAAAGAGCAGAATTTAAAATATTTAAATGCAAGTTTAGATAGACTAAAAAGTCTTAATAAAGTAGGTTTAAGACCTAATGATGAATTAGAAATCTTTAATGCAAAAGTTGAATCAAATAAAAGTGAATTAAGTTCTTTATATTATCAAAAAGATGAGATATTAAGTAATATTTATTTGATAACTAATAATAATTTTATTCCTACAAAAGGCAGTGCTATTTTGTATGAAGATAGCATTAATAAATCTTATGATATTAAAATCGCTTCTTTAAAAGAAGAAATGAGTGAACTTAATAAGGATTTATCACTAGCACCATTTAAGCCAACAATATTTTTAAAAAATGTTATGGGATTTTCAAAAAATAATTTTAATTATTCTTTATATGCTCCTTTTGATATGATAGTAAAAGAAAGAGTAAAAGAAAAAATGTTTTCAAATATATTTATGCTGGGTTTGTCTTGGAATATTTTTTCTTTTGGAGCTGATAAAAAAGCTTATGAGAGTGCAAAACTTAGTAATTTAGCTGCTAAAGAAATGAATATATATAGCAAAAAATCAGTTAGTGAAAAGGAAAAGCTATTAATTCAAAAAATTGCATCTATACAAGAAGAAATAAATGCTAATGAAAAGCTTTTAAATGCTAGCAAAATTGCTTATGAGAGTATTGCTAAAAAATATGAAGCTGGACTTGTTGGATATGTTGAATATTTAAATTCTTTAGAAACTATGCAAGGAGCTTTGGCGAAGCTTAGCTTAAGTAAAGCTAAATTTGAAATATCTAAGGCAGAATTATTACTTGCTAAAGGTATTATTATTAAAGATTTTGTAATTGATTTATAGGAGAAATATTGAAAAAATTATTATTTTTGTTAATTAGTCTTAACTTATTTGCAGATTCTGTTTATGCAAGTTTTGATGTTGTTGCTCAAAAAAGTGCTAAATTATCATTACAATCATTTGGAATAGTAAATAAAATAAATACAGATATAGGTAAAAAAGTAAAAAAGAACGATATTTTACTAGAGCTTGATAGCTCAATTGAGCAAATTGGCTTAGATGATGCTAATGTTCAACAAAAATTAGCAAATGAAGCTTTAGTTTTAGCAAATACAACGCTTAAAAGATACGAACAAGTAAAATCAGTATTAAACGAGCAAACAATAGATGAAATTAATTTTAAGAAAAATGAAGCAGAGCAAAAATTAAAATCAGCGAAAATATCTAGTAAAAAATATGAAACTTTAATAAATCAAAAAAAGTTAAAAGCTCCGTTTGATGGGGTAATTACAGCAAAATATATTGAAGTTGGAGAAGGGGTTGCAAGTCCTGTGCAGCCTTTATTTGTTTTAGATAGTTACCCTGAAGTTAAATTACTTTTAAGTTTTGATGAAAAATATTCTGATTTAGTGAAAGTAGGGGATATTTACGAATATAGTATAAATGGTTTAAAGATGAAAGGGGTGATTAGCAAAGTTTATCCTAATATAGATGGCAAAACAAGAAAAATTTATGCAGAAGTCTTAGCAAATGATATACAAATTGGTTCATTTGGTGACGGATATATTATAACAGGTGAATAAATGTTAAAAATTGCAATAAATAGACCAATTACGATTTTAATGGCGTTTTTAGGATTATTTATTTTTGGTATTGTATCTATATTTACTATGCCAATTAACTTATATCCTAATGTTGATATTCCGCTTGTAAAAATTACAACATTTGCAAATGCTGATTTAAGTTATGTAGAATCTCAAATTACTAAAAAATTAGAAAATCAAATCTCTGGTGTTAGCCAGATAAAAAGAATTAGTTCAAAAAGTTTTAATAACCTAAGCGTAATAGTTGTAGAATTTGAACTAGGTAAAGATTTAGAAATAGCAGTAAATGATATTCGTGAAAAAATATCAAAAATGAAATTAGAATACCCACCAAGTGTTGAAAAGGTATCATCAGATGCAGGTGCTGTAATGAGTATTTTTATATCATCTAAGGATTTAAATGATACTGATTTAATGCAATTAATTGAAGATGATTTAGAAGGTGATTTTCAGCGTATAAAAGGCGTTGGAGAAGTTAAAATGGTAGGGTATTTAAAAAATAATATCAAAATTGATTTGAAATTAGACGAATTAAATAAATACCATATTAACTCTTTAGATGTGGCAAAACTGATAAAAATGCAGAATTTTAAAACCTTTTTAGGAAGTATTGAAAATGAAGCAAAAAATATAACTATTAAAGGTTATTTTGATTCAAATAATATAGAAGAATTAGAACAATTAAGAATAGCTCCAGGAGTATTTTTAAAAGATGTAGCAGATATTAACATAGGCTATACTTCAAAAGATAGTTATGCTTATTTTAATGGGGATAATGGTATATTAATTGAACTTAAAAAAATCACTGGTCAAAATAGCTTAGATGTAGCAAAAAACATAAAAGAAGCTTTAAAAGGTATTGCAAGTTATCATAAAAATATAGAATTTGATGTTGTATATGATAAATCAGAAAATATCACAAAACATATTAAACAAGTTGTATTTGATATGTGCTTGGGGGTTATTTTAACAATTTTAATAGTATTTTTATTTTTAAGAAATATTAGTGCTACTATTATTGCTAGTATTGCAATTCCTACTTCAATTATTTCAAGTTTTTTTCTAATTGATTTATTTGGCTATGATTTAAATCGCTTAACCTTAATAGCGCTTACTTTATCTATTGGTATATTCGTAGATGATGCAATAGTTGTAATTGAGAATATTAGTAAAAAGATTAAAACAGAAAAAAATGCTTTATATGCAAGTTATGCAGGGATTAAGGATATTGCTTTTTCTGTTTTTAGTATTAGTATAGTTTTATTATGTGTATTTATTCCGATTTCGTTTATGAATAGTATATCTGGGTTGTTTTTTAATGCCTTAGGAATGAGTGTTGCTTTTGGGGTAATTATTTCATTTTTAGTTTGTGTGTTTTTAGTCCCAACTATTAGTGCTAGATTTTTAAATACAAACGAAAGTAAATTCCACGATAAAACAGAGATATATTTTGCTAAATTAGAACAATGGTATGAAAATACTCTTGATACTATATTAGAGTATAAAAAGATTTTTATAGGTATTATTTTTGTTGTATGTGCTTTATCTTTTTCTTTAGCACCTAAAATAGGACTTGACTTTTTACCTATGGAAGATGATAGTGAATTACAAGTCCAAATAGAATCTAAAAAAGATGTATCAATAGATGTTATGGAAGAAAAATCTTTAGAAGTTTTAAAGCAAATTAAAGAAAATCAAAATGTTGATTATGCTTATATGCTAGTTGGCTACGATGATGCAAAAGATAGAAAAAAATCTAAAATATATGTAAAATTAAAGCCATTAAATGAAAGAGATGCAAGACAAAAAGAAGTAGTATCTAATCTAAGAGATAGTTTGAATTTAAAAGAATTTAAAATCAAAGTTTTAGAAATACCTAAATTTGAAGGTGCAGGTATTGATGAGCCAGTTCAGTTTGTATTATTAGGCGATGATTTTTCTTCTTTAGTAAGTGCTAGTAGAAGAGCTAAAAATATATTAAATGAGTTAAAAGGAGTAGTTGATATTAGTGATGATATTGATGCTTATGCAGATGTTTTAGCTATTTATATAGACAAAGAAAAAGCAAGAAAATTAAATGTAAATACCCAAGATTTAGCAGCAATAATTCAAACTTCTTTCGCCCACGCTAATGTTGGGGTTTTAGATGGTTTAAAAGATAGTAAAGATATATATATTCAACTTGAAAAAGTATCTAAAGAAGATATGAAATCACTTGAAAAAATACAAATAAAAACTATGGATAATAATATAATTAGCCTATTAAATGTTGTAAATATTAAGCTAATTAAGGATAGTAGTAGTATCAATAGACTTAATAAAACTCGTTCTGTAAAAATTACTGCAGGAGTTGATAGGGTTTCTTTAGATGAGGTAAAAACAAAACTAGAAACTAATATGAATAAAATTATTCAAAATACTGGTTTAAGATATACATTTACTGGTTTTATTGACCTTTTAGAAGAAACCATAATTGGTTTTGCTATGGTTATGATTTTATCATTTTTATTAATTTATTTAGTATTAGCAGCTCTTTATGAGAGTTTTGTTGTTCCATTTGTAATAATGATTACAATGCCACTTGCTTTTGCTGGAGCTTGTATTGGTCTTTATTTGACAGGCAATACATTTTCTTTATTTGTTTTGGTTGCTCTTATTTTGTTATTTGGAATGGTTGGCAAAAACGCAATTTTATTAATTGATGTTGCAAATAAATTATGTGATAGTGGAGTAGGGGTTAAAGAAGCTCTTAAAATAGCTGGCAAAAGTAGAATTAGAGCGATATTAATGACTACGATTGCTATGATTTTTGCAATGCTACCTTTAGCTATTTCACACGGAGCTGGTTATGAGAGTAATTCTCCTATGGCAGTTGCAGTAATTAGTGGTCTTATTAGTTCAACCATATTAACACTTTTTGCTATTCCTGCAATTTATGAAGTATGCTATAAATTAGATAGAAAGTTAAAAAGAATTTATAAAAGAGATTTAATTTAAGGTTTTTTATCTTTTGGATAAAAAACCTAAGTTTTAAAATGAATAGCCTAATCCTATTCCAAAATTAACGCCTTTACCTACTAAGTTATTATCATAACCTACTTTTATTTGAGTGTAAAATCCATTAAGTTGTTTTGAAATACTATAACCTAATGATATATCTCCTGATAGGGCTGATTTTTCTTTTATATTATTGTTTGTGTAGTGTTTGGCAAATAATCTCATTCCAAGTATTAAATTGCTGTCCAAATACGATTTAGCAGCAATTCCTAGCATTAATAGATTTGATTTTAAATTCTTATTAAAATTAGCGTTTTTTATAATATCACTACTTAAATTATAGTTAGCCTTTTCATATCCTACACCGCCTAATAAAGAAAGCGATATATTGTAAATATCATTATAAAATCCATATCCACCTAAAGCTGTGAAATTATATAAATCAATATCAGTTTTGCTTCCTTGGTTGCCTATAAAAAACCTTGAATATATATTAAAATGGCTAAAATCTATCCCACCTACAAAATCATTATCATAATTATCCATTTTGTATAAATATACACTTGCGTTTAAGGTGTTAGATAAATCATTGTCAAAAATATTATTTTTGTCTTTAATACTTGCACCTAGAGTGTTAAATTCTATAAAAGTTTGAGATATTAATAAATTGCTACAACAAAGTAAAGAAAAAATGATTTTTTTCATAAAAACTCCTTAAATAATTTATACAAATAATATTTGCATAGGTAATTATATTTTAAATATTATATCTATGGATAATATAAATAATAATTTTTATTAATTAGTATTTTTATTAAATAATAAAGCTTTTTTGATTTATAAGATACAATTTTAAATTCTTTTAAGAAAATATAAATATTTATGATAATTTTAAGTCTTTATTATAAGTAGTATATTTTGTAGATAAAAATAAGGCTTTAGGTAATTTTTGTGATTAAGCATATTAAATCATATATTATTTTTATATTTTTTTAAGGATATATAAAATCTCTTTTACATGGATTTTACGATTATTTAGATTTCTACTTGCTCTAAAGGTATTATATTTTTGCTCTAATATATTTAAACTACCAAATTTTAAAAGAGTGTTTTTAAATTCATCTTCACTTATTATACCTTCGTTGTTATATGAGATTAAAATTATTTTTGCTTTTAGATTTTTTATTAGCTCAAAAAAGCTTTCGCTAGCTGTTTTTTTAGAATTATAAACGCTTTTATTCCAATCCTTTGTAATACCTGAAACCTTAGAAATATCTTGTGGTTTAATATAATTTGTAATTAGATTTAGCATAAAATAATTTGAGCCATAAGGGTGTTGATTGTAAGGTGGGTCAATATAGCATAAATCACAATCAAGCTCATTTGCTAAAACATTTGCGTCTTGCCAAAACACATTAAAAGGCACATTATGGTTTGAAAAAATAGGCATTGCCAACTCAATATTGGCAGTAATTCTACTAAGAGCATTTTTGCCACTTCCACCCCATTGTCCTATGCCATTTTTATTCTTGTAAAAGCCTTTAAAAACACCACTTGTATTTACTTTTACACTAGCTTCGTATAAAAGTGGTGCTAAAAAGTATTTTTTATATTTGTGATTTTCTAGTAATAATCTTGCCGTATCAATATAATTAGCATTATAATTTGTATAAAAAGCTCTATCATTTTGAGTGATATTGAGCTCATCTTTAGGAGAGTAAAGCTCTCTTATAAAGCCGTTTTCATTAAAATTATTAATGATTTGCTCTTTTAGTTTTTTATGCTCTATTTCAAGCTCTTTATAAAAATTATTATCAATATTTGATAAATAGCATTCGTTGATTGCTTTACTATAACTTTCTAAATCATTTGCTATTAAATAGCTTGAGTGTTGTTTTAAAAATCTTGCGACAATGCCACTACCACTAAACAAATCAACCGAGCTTAATTTATCTTTTTTAAGCTCGGTTTTTGCATATTTTACGCCTTTTTCAATAAAGCCTAATAATGAGCGTTTATTGCCTAAATAAGTAATTATTTGTTCGCTTAAATAGGCTTTGTTTTCTTGCATTAAAACGCTTTTTTAGCTAGATTTATAACAGCTTCGTTAAACTCACTAACCTTAGCAAATTCTAAGCCTTGAGCAAGTGCTGCGGTGCCATAAGCTATAAATGCTAGATTTTTAAGGCTATCTTCGTTATTTTCATTTATTAGTTTTGCTACTAATTCGTGTTTTGCATTTAGTTGTAAAACACCTTTAGCATTCATTTTTTCTCCGCTAAATTGAGCCATCATTTTAGCCATCATATATTCTTGGTCTTTAGTATCATAAACTAAGCTTGATAATGAGCTTTCTAAAGAATTAGATAAAACTACTTCTTTTACATCATTTTCTAATATTTTGCTTAGTTTTTCACAAAAGCCTTTTTGCTCTTCGTTTAATTCATCTTTTTTGATTTCATCAACTTCGTTTATAGCTTTTAAATCAAAATCTTTATATTTATGAACCATAGGAATTACAATTGGGTCAATCTTGTCGCTTAAAAGCAATACATTTATGCCATTTTTTTTGTAGCTTTCAAGTAAAGGTGAGTGTTTTAATAATTCTTTATTTTCACCGATTAGATAATAAATAGTTTTATTTTCGCCTAAATTAGCACAATATTCATCAAGTGTGATTTGAGTATCGTTTTGACTATTATCAAATTTGCATAATGCTAAAATCTCATCTTTGTTTGCACTTGGGTCAAACAATGCTTCTTTTAATACAGCACCAAATAATTTATAAAACTCATCATATTTATTAGCATCATTTTTTTGTAATTTTTCTAATTCACCTAAAATCTTTTTAGTGCTGATTTCTTTTATTTTTCTTAAAATTACATTTTCTTGTAGTATCTCACGGCTTACATTTAAAGGTAAATCCTCAACATCAAGCACACCTTTAACAAATCTTAAGTAACTTGGTAAAATCTCTTCTTTTTCGCTAATTAATACTCTTTTTACATAAAGTTTTATACCTTTTTCATAATCTACTCTATATAAATCGTGTGGAGCATTTGCAGGGATAAAAAATAAGCTTGAATATTCTAAAGAACCGCCTTCGCTTTTAGTATGAACATATAAAATCGGCTCTTTACTATCATAACTTATGCCTTCATAGAATTTTAAATAATCTTCTTTTTTAAGACTTGCTTTGTTTTCTCTCCATAAAGCTTTTGCTTTATTGATTTGCTCGAATTTTAATTCAGTTTTAGCGTTTTCTCCTTCGCCAACACTTATCTCTTTTTCTAAGAAAATCGGATAAGAAATATGATTTGAATACTTGCTAACTAGGTTTTCAATAGTGTGAGTGTTTAAAAACTCATCATCTTTTAAATGTAGAACTATTTTTGTGCCAAAACTATCTTTATTTGTTTTAGTGATTTCATAACCATTTGTATCAGAACTCCACAAAAACGAATCATTGCTTAAGGCTTTTTTAGTATAAACTTCAATTTTATTTGCAACCATAAATGCTGAATAAAATCCAACACCAAATTGACCTATCAAATCGCTATTTTTCTTAGCATCTTCGCTTAAATTTTCTAAGAATTTCTTAGTTCCACTTGAAGCAATTGTGCCTAAATTATTATTTAAATCAGCTTCGTCCATACCTATGCCGTTATCTTCTATGATTAATAATTTAGCGTCTTTATTAATGCTAATTTTAATACTAGGATTAAAGCTAATTCCTTTATAAGCTTCATCGCTAAGGCTTAAGAAATTTAGCTTATCTATAGCGTCGCTTGAGTTTGATATAAGCTCTCTTAAAAATATTTCTTTATTTGAGTAAAGTGAATGAATCATTAAATTAAGTAATTGATTTACTTCGGTTTTAAATTCCATATTTTCTCCTATTTAAAAAAATTTAAAGCAATATAAGTTGCTATTAGTCCAAATACTACATTTAAAATAATATTTGCACTAAAGGCAACGAAGCCTAATGATTTTAATAATGTTATGCTCTCATAAGTAATTGATGAAAAAGTAGTAAAAGCACCTAAAAATCCTACTACTATTAATAATCTTATCTCGTTTAAACTCTCGTAATTTTTAGCTAGTGCATAAAATAATCCTATCAAAAAACAGCCTATTAAATTAACGATTAATGTCCCAGCTATAAAGAATTTAAAATCAAAATTACGATTTATAAAAGTGCTTAAAATATATCTTAAAACAGCACCAATGGCTCCACCTAAAGCAACCATAAAAATATTCACTCATTAGCCTTGAAATATTCATTAATTGCTTCTTGCATTAAGTCTTTTGCATTGTCTAATTCATTAGCTTTTAGTGGTTGTAAAGGTATTATTGTAAGTTTTTTACCTAAGTGAATTGTTATTCTTTTACTATCTAAAATCTCTTTTGAACCAATAATTACAACAGGTTGAACTAAAACATCTAACTTAGTAGCTAGCATTGAAGCGCCTTTTTTAAATCTTAATAACTCATAGCCATCACTTCTAGTTCCTTCAGGAAACATAGATATGTTTCTATTATTATTTAATCTATCGTTTGCTTCATTTATAACTCTTACAAAATCTCTTGCGTTTTCTCTATCTATTGAAATCATTTTAGGTAATTTTATGATATTTCCAAAGAAAAATAATTCTTCAATCTGTTTTTTTGCAATCCAAGCTAAATCGTATGGATATATATCTTCAAGTGCGATAATATCTAGCATTGAGCGATGATTTAGGATAATCATTCTTGCATTAGGATTAAAATCGCCTTTTATTTCTATTTTATAACAGCACAATTTACGGATAAATTTTGCCCAAGTTTTTCTAATAACCCAATTTTTTTTAGGGAAAATAAACATTAAAACAATTACAAAAGCAATGCTGATTGCTATGATTATTGCTAGAAAAATACTTAAGATTTTATTCAATATCTTCATTTTTTACCCAACCACTTGTATTTTCATCAAGTGCTATTTTTACAAAATTGTCTTTTTTGGTTATGATTTTTACTTCTTTTATGTCAGTATTTTTATAAAAAATAGTTGAATTATTAGTTGGTAAAATTCTAACACTTGCACCTGATTTTAATTTAGCACTACTAAAATTCCCACCATCAATAAAGCTAAAAGCCACAAAAACTATAGCAAGTGCTATTAAAGAAAAAAACCTTTTAAAAATTACTACAATTATGAGACAAATTACAGCTAAGATTAAGCTTCCAATTTGTAAATAAAAATTAATTTCTTTTGTTATTGGATTTAAGTCTGTTTGAGTGCTTATTTCTTCAGATTCTACTATGATTTTATTAGAATATTCTATGAATTTATTTTCTAATGGGTCATAATATGAAAAAGAGAAATTTTTCATATTATTAGGAAAAATTAAAGCAATTGAGCATTTTGCATTTTCATAGTCTTTTCCGACATTTGTAATGCTTTGCGATTTTGCAGTTTTTAAAGAAAAATTATTAAAATTAGTGTTATTTGCTTTTGCGTCCATTCCACATATAACGCTAGTTTCATCATATTCAGTGCATTTTAAATTTGTAATTTTTAAATCACTTGCAACTAACTCTACATAATCTTTATTAAATTTTAATTCTTCAATTTTTAAATTATCTAGGCTGATTTTAGCATTTCCTACTTCTTGAGTATTTCTAAATAACTTAGCATCAATTGAGTTTAGTTTAGCATTTGCTGTATTTGCTTGAAAATAAACACGAGTAGTATAAATTCCATTTTCGCTATTAAATTTAATATCTTTATTTAATTGTTGCATATCAATGCTTTTTTCAAAATTAATTTGCGGAGTAAAATTTGTTTTATAATTAGAATTAATTGTTATATCTATATAAAAAACTTCTTTAGTTTTTACAGAATTTTTTGAAAAATTAGCATTAATAGCAAGTTCTACTTTATCATTAAATTCTTCTTTAATATCGCTAGTAAAACTATTTGCATCTTCATTATTTTGATTAAGGTTTGTATAAACTTGAGCGTCCATTACACTTAATTCTTTTGATGGAGCTGCAAATAAAATACTAGCAAATATCAAAAAGATTATTTTTTTCATTAATTTCCTTTAATTACTAAGATTTTTAAAGCGTCAATTGCTGATTTTAATTGAGAATCTTCATTGATTTGCTCTTGAGTTAGCGTATTTTTATCGGTTTTGTTTTCTTTTTTACCATCAATTTTTTCTAATTCATTTTCTAGGTGTTTTTTAAGTTCACTTTCTTTTATACTAAAGCCACTATCTTCAGTATTTACCTTACCAGGATACACAATAATATCAGGAGTAACTCCTACTGCTTGAATTGTTCTTCCACTTGGTAGATAGTATTTTGCGATCGTTAGTTTTATACCTTCTTTATCATTGATTTCTCTAATCATTTGAACACTTCCTTTGCCAAAAGTCTTCTCACCAACAATAATCGCTCTTTTTCTATCTTGCATAGCTCCACTTACGATTTCGCTTGCACTTGCACTTCCACCATTTACAATTATACTAATAGGTATTTTTGTATTTATTGCAGCACCTTTAATTGCTAAAGTATCTATTTTAGCACTTTCATCTCTTCCTTTTTGAGATACTAAAATACCTTTATCAATAAATAAATTCAATAAATCTGTAGCTTGGTTTAATAAACCACCTGGGTTGTTTCTTAAATCAATTACTATCCCTTTAATATCCTTATTAATAGCTAATGCGTCTTTTACTTTACTTACAACATTTCTATCAAAACTTGTAATTCTAATGTATAAAAAGTCTGTATTTTCTATTTTTTTAGTATAAACGCTTTCAACTTTTATAATATCTCTTGTTATCGTAAAATCTAGTGGCTTTTTCTCGCCTTTTCTATATATTGTAATATTAATCTTAGTATTTGGTTTGCCACGCATTTTAGAAACTGCGTCATCAAGATTCATTCCTATCGTGCTTTCATTTTCAATTTTTAAAATAACATCGCCTGATTTAATGCCTATTTTATCAGCAGGAGTTCCTTCAATTGGTGCAATAACGGTTATTGCATTATCTTTAATTGATAAAGTCATTCCTAGACCGCCAAATTCTCCATTTGTGCTTTCTTGTAAAGATTTGAAATTCTTTTCATTTAAAAATGCTGAATGTGCGTCAAGATTACTCAATAATCCTTCTAAAGATTTATCCACAAGTTGCTCTATACTGATTTCATCAACATAATTTGCTTCAATCATTCTAAAAGTTTTAATAAGCTTTGAGAATGCTTGTCTTTCAGCTTCTTCATCAGTTTTTGCAAACAACGAAATTCCAAGTGCAACACACAAAAATATCTTTTTATTAAAATTCACGATAGCTCCAATAAGATTTAAGATTAAAGCTGTGATTTTAACGCAATTTTTTAAATACAAGTAAGCAATTATGTGTATTTTTAAATAAAAAACTTAGCACTTAAGATATTTAAGTGATAAATTTAATTTTATACTTGACAATAATAGACTAAAGTAATATAATGCGAACCATATCAATTAAAGGAGATAATATGAATATTCAAGATAAATTAACAAATCAATTTAATGAAACTTTAAGTCAAGCAGTGAGCTTATGTGTATTTAATAAAAATCCAAATATAGAACCATTTCATATTTTATGGGCTATTGCTAATGATTCAAGTTCTATTCTTAATCAAGTATTTAATAAATTATCAATAGATAAAACCGCAATTTCACTAATGTTAAAAAGTAAGGCTGATAATTTAGTAAAAAGCGATGGAGTAAATGCTAATAATGTAAAACCTAGTAATGCACTTTTAACTTCACTTGAAAAGGCTATTGGATTTGCTTTAAGCAAAGGTGATAGCTACTTAAGCACTGATATGTGGATAATTAGTGAGTGTGATAAGGGTGGAATTTGTGAGTTATTAAAAGATTATTTAGATTTACTTGTATTAAAAAGCGAATTAAATGCTTTAAGAGGCGATAGAAAAATTAGCGAAAAAGAGCAAGATGACATAAGCAATAAAGAATTAGAAAAATACACCACAAATCTAGTTGAATTAGCAAAATCAGGCAAACTTGACCCAATTACAGGAAGGGATAATGAATTAGAAAGGCTTATGCAAATCTTAATTAGAAAAAGCAAAAATAATCCTATTTTATTAGGTGAGCCAGGAGTTGGTAAAACAGCTATAGTAGAAGCTCTAGCTCAAGCAATTGCTAATAAACAAGTGCCAAGCTCTTTAGCTAATAAACAAATATTAAGCCTTGATTTAGCAGCACTTGTTGCAGGAGCAAAATACCGCGGGGAATTTGAAGAAAGACTTAAAAATATAATTGAAAGTGTAAAAGCAAATCCTAATATCATAATTTTTATTGATGAAATTCATACAATATTAGGTGCAGGTGCAAGTGAAGGAAGTATGGATGCTGCTAATATACTTAAACCTGCTTTAAGTAGGGGCGAGTTTAAAACCATTGGTGCAACCACTTTAAAAGAATATAAAAAATATTTTGAAAAAGATGCTGCAATGCAAAGAAGATTTCAAAGCATAATTGTGAATGAACCAAGCGTAAATGATGCAATAGCAATGCTTAGGGGTCTTAAAGAAAGATTAAGCGCTCATCATAATGTAAGTATTAATGATAAAGCTTTAGTAGCTGCTGTTAAGCTTAGTAATCGTTATATTCAAGGAAGATTTTTACCTGATAAAGCAATAGATTTAATAGATGAAGCTGCAGCTGAACTTAAAATGCAAATTGAAAGTGAGCCAAGTGCTTTAAGAAATGTAAAAAATAATATCGTTAGATTAAGAGTTGAAAAAGAAGCTTTATTAATGGAAGGTGAAGAAAAAAATAAAGAAAGATTAAAAGAAATTGAAAATGAATTAAGTGAATTTAGCGAAGAAGAAAGAAAATTAAGAATGAAATTTGAAAACGAGCAAAGAGTATTTGCCGAAATTTCAAAAAAAATGAACGAGATTAATAATTTGCAAAATGAAGCAAATATTGCAAAAAATAAAGGAGATTATCAAAAAGCAGGAGAGATTGAATACGGAAAAATCCCACAAGTTAAAAATGAGCTTGAGAATGCTAAGGCAAATTGGCAAGAGTTAAAACAAAGCGGAACTTTACTTAAAAACGAAGTTGATGATGAGCAAGTCGCTTTAATTTTGGCAAAAATGACAGGAATAAAGGTTAGTAAATTACTAAGCAATGAGAGTGAAAAATACTTAAATCTTGAAAATAATTTACAAACTCGTGTAGTAGGACAAGATAAAGCTATAAAAGCTCTAGCTCGTGCAGTAAGGGCAAATAAAGCAGGGCTTAGTGATAGCAATCGTCCTATAGGAAGCTTTTTATTCTTAGGGCCTACAGGAGTTGGTAAAACTGAATTAGCAAAAGCAATTGCAAAAGAGCTTTTTGATGATGAAAAGGCTTTAATTCGTTTTGATATGAATGAATATGCTGAAAGTTATAGAGTAAGCAATTTAATAGGTTCTGCGGTTGGTTATGTAGGAAGTGATGAAGGCGGACAATTAACAGAAGCTGTTAAAAATAGACCTTATTCGGTGCTACTTTTTGATGAGATAGAAAAAGCTCATCCTGATATTTTTAATATATTTTTAAATATGTTAGATGAAGGAGCTTTGAATGATAATAAAGGCTTTAGGGTTGATTTTAAAAATACTTTAATAATATTTACAAGTAATATTGGAGCAGCTAAGTTTGTAGATATTAAAAATGAAAAAGAAAGAAATGAATTAATAAATAAAGAATTATTAAAATACTTTAAACCTGAATTTGTAAATAGGCTTGATGAAATAGTAGGATTTAATGCTTTAAATAAAGATTTATGCTTACAAATTGTTGATATTTTACTTAAAAATACTAGCAATAAATTAGCTGAACTTGGAATTGGCTTTAGTATTAGTGAGAATGCAAGATTAGAAATTTTAAATCTAGGATATAGTGATGAATATGGTGCTAGAGCCTTAAAAAGAACTATATATCAAGAAATTGATTCAAGACTTAGTGAACTTATTTTACAAGGGAATTTGAAATCTTTTGTAGAAGTTGATTTTGATAAGGAATTTATATTTAATACGAAATAATTTTATCCCGATTAAATTCGGGATAATTCTTTAAAAACTACTAAAATTATTAAAAATACAATATTTATCCAAGTAAAATTGATTATGTATTTAAAAGCTTTATTTTTATAAGAATTAATATAGTATTTATAAGAAATTAAACTAGCCATAGACGCTATTAAAGTCCCTAATGAGCCAATATTTACCCCTAATAATAATTCTTTATAATCATTTGTAAAACTAGCTAAAAACACACAAGCAGGAACATTACTAATAATCCAAGATAAAAATATACTTAGATAAAAAATATCAAATTCTTTAATACTTATAAAATAACTTATATTTTTTACAAATATAAAAAGATTTATAAAAATTATAATAAGAGAAAAATCAGCTTTAAAAATTGCGTTTTTATTGCTAATAAATAAGCTTATAAAAACTATAAAAAAGCCTAAAAATATATTTAAAATATCACTAACACATAAAATTGATATGAAAAATAATGCTAGGTTTTGGATAAATAATTTTTGATTTATTTGAGTTTTTATAAGATTTTTTAGTTTTATGTTTTTGTTTTTAATGTTTATGGTAAAAATAAATAATAATATTAAAGATATAAAGCAGTAAATATAAGTGCTTTTAAAAAAGCTTAAAAAATCTAAATGAAAATATGTGAATATAAATAAATTTTGTGGATTTCCAAATGGTGTTAGCATTGAGCCAAGATTTGCTGCTATTGTTTGTAATATTATGATTTGCATAGTAAATTTTTTCGCTTTTAATTCTTTTAATAAATAAATACTAAAAGGCACAAAACAAAGCAACGCTACATCATTAGTAACTAACATAGAGCTAAAAAAACATATTAGTATTAGTAAAATTGCTATGGTTTTTAATTTGGTAATTTTGTTTAATACATAAAAGGCAAGTAGCTTAAATGCTCCTATTAATTCTAAGGATTTATTAACAGCTATAAACATAGAAAGTAGGGCAAGTGTCTTAAAGCTTATAAAATCATATAAAGAATTTAAATAAGTAAAATTAATACCTTTAAAAATAATTAAAACAACAAAACTAATTAATGAAAGAATAAATGTAAATAGCATAAGTTTAATTCATTCCGAAAAACGGAATGAATATTAATAATCGTCTTTTTCGCTTACTTGATATTCAAGCTCTTCAATTCTATCTTCTAAACCATAAATAATCTCTTTTAATTTTTCAAGTTCCATAAAGATTTTATCGCTTGAGTTTTTATCACGATTATTATTGAATTGTTTCATAATACCAAGTTCAGCTTTTAATTTTTCAATTTCATTTTGTAATTCTTCAACTTTACTTACTTCGTTAGACAATGTAGTTTCCTTTGATTTAGATTTAACAGCTTTATCTTCAACTACTTCTTTTTCTACTTTTTCAGCTTTTGTTGCAGTTGGTTTTTTTGCTACTTCTTTAGAAGTTTCTTTTTTACTTACTTCTTTTTTAGCCGTTTCTTTTTTAGCAGTAGTTTTTTTAGCTGTTTGCTTTGTTTCTTTTTCGCTAGTTTTTTTAGTAGCCATTATTTCTCCTTTATATATTTAAAAACCGAATTGTAAAAGTAAATAGTTAATTATTACCTAAAAATTCGCTAATTTTTTTCTTAACATTCGCATTTGTTAAATTGCTTATTTCTCCTTTGAAATTACCATCTTTATCAATTATATAAAAACTTGAGCTATGAGCTACGGTGTATTCAGCAGCACTATCTTGATAAATATACTCATATTTTACCCCATAGTTTTTTGAAATTCTTTTAAGCTCATCTTCGCTAGGCACAAGTCCTAGTGAGTTTTTATAAAAATATTGCACATATTCATTTATATCATTTGCCGTATCTCTTTTAGGGTCAAGACTAATAAATAATATTTTTATATCATTTCTATTTAATTCATTTAAAGCTTTAGTGGCAATAGCTAAAGAAGTAGGGCATATATCAGCACACAATGTGTAGCCAAAGTAAATTAATAAATTATCTCCTTTAAAATCTTTAAGGGTATAAGTTTTATCACCTGCTCCTTTTAAATTAAAATCATATTTATTATTAAAACAAGCAGTTAAGATTAATCCTAAAAAAATAAAAATAATTAGCTTTTTCATACTATCTCCTAACATCAAAATCTATAGATAAATCAAGGCTTTTATTGTCATTAAATAATTCTAATCTATATCTCATAGTATTTTCAGTACAAGCACTAAAAACAATATCTCCAATATAAGTATTATCAATCTTTTCAAATTCTCCTACAATATCTCCCATATACATATTAAGCCCATAAAGTCTTGCATTTAATTTGGGAAAATCTTCTAAATTTTTAATAATTACTTTTGTTTCTTCTAAGGTTTTTAGCGGTTTTGGACTTAAATCAAATATGATTTTTTTACCATTATAATCTACTTCACACTCACTTATATTTAAATCGCAACTAAGTGGAGTTAATGTAGTGATTAACTCCCTTTTTTTAGAATTTGGATAAAAATAAAACAAACTTGCAAAAATAGCAATTATTACTAATAAAAATATTAATTTTTTCATTAATGAGCATGAATTATTGATTTTGCTGGAATGTCTTTTAATTCAACTGTTTCGCCATTACTAAAGCTTAGTTCTAAATTAAGTTTAGTATCTTCTTTAATGCTATCTTTAATATCCATTAGCATAATATGATAGCTTTTTGGTTTTAGTTCTAAAGTATCATTTGCCTTGATTGTTGCATCTTGTATTCTAATCATTTTCATCATACCATCTTCGTGAATATGAGTGTGGATTTCTGTATTTTTTGCAAAATCACATTTAGCATCAACTAATTTTATATCTTCATTTGAGTTGTTTTTAATACTCATAAAAATAGCTGAATTTTTTGCATTTGGTGGGGTAATTTTAACATAAGGCTCACTTATTTCTATGTTGTTTGCAAATAAACTTGCACCTAAACTTAACGCTAATAATATCTTTTTCATTAAATTCTCCTTTTTAGTAAAAACGATAAGGATTATAAATAAATTTTTCTTAATGAAAGCAATAATCAAAAAAACATTTTTGGTATTAACTTAGCTTTAAAATTACTTTTTATAATTAGTCCTTAACTTTTATAGGAGCTAATAGTGAAAAAAATCATAATTTTATTATTATCAATTTATTTATATTCAGACAATTTATTACAAATTTATTTAAAAGATGGCATAGGTGCAGTTGAAAATAAGCTTGAAGCTGGACTTAGTGATGTTAAGTTTTGGCAAACTCAATTGCAAGGACTTGATTTAAAATATGGATACTATAGCGATGATGCTATGGTGGTAGTAGTTGATAAAGATAAACAAAAATTAGTTTTATTTGAAGAAAAAAACAACAAATTAACACCTAAATTCGAGCAAAGTGTAATAACAGGTCTTATGGGTAATAAAGAAAGAGAAGGGGATTTAAAAACCCCTATTGGAGCTTATCAGGTTTTAAACAAAATGGTTCCACCTGATAATTATTATGGACCTTATGCTTTTGTTTTAAACTATCCTAATTTATATGATAAAGTTCGTAAAAAAACAGGCTCTGGAATTTGGATTCATGGTTTTCCACTTGAAGGCGATGTAAGATATGATGCTTATAAGACTAAGGGTTGTGTTGTAATGACTAATGATGTTTTGTTAGATTTTAATGGCATTGTAAATAATAAAAAAATATATGTATTAATTAATGAAAAAGGCGTTGTTAGCACAAATGCTGATGAAATTGCTTTAATATTGGCTAATTTATTTGACTGGAAAAATGCTTGGACTAACAATGATTATAAAACATATCTTAGTTATTATAGTGATGAGTTTATTAAATATGATGGCACGAAAATATCTGCTTTTAAGGAGCAAAAAAAGGCAATTTTTAGTAGAAAGCAGGATAAAACAATACAATTTAAAGATATAAATATAATTCCTTATCCTAATTTAGAGCAAAGAAAAATATTTAAGATTACTTTTTATGAAAATTATGCTACTTCAAGTTATACTTTTAATGGCGAAAAAGTTTTATATATTGAATTAGTAAATGGAAAAATGTCAATCTTAACGGAGCAATAATGGCATTTATCACAATTAATAAAGCAAATTATTTTTATAATTTAAATGAGTGCTTAAAAAAAGTTAGTAGCATTGATAAATTAATCATTATTTTAAAAGACAATGCTTACGGGCACGATATTAATATAATTAGTGATTTGGCTTTAGAATTTGGTATTAAAAATGTCGCAGTAAAAAACATAAATGAAGCTAGTATTATTCAAAATAAATTTAAAAATATATTAATACTATCTCAAATTCCAAAGCATTATAAAGCTTGCGATAATTATATTTTAGCTATTAATGATTTGAGTTATTTTGATTATTTAAATAATGAAGATAAAGTCGCTTTAAAACTTGATACTAATATGCATAGAAGTGGAATATGTGAAAACAATTTAGAATTAGCTCTAAAAATTATTAAAGAAAAAAAGCTGAAATTAGTATCAGCTTTCACTCATTATTCAAGTCCAAATAATATTAAAAATCAAAAACCACTTTATATAAAAATGTGCGAGTTTATAAAGAATAATTATTCTGATGAAGTGTTTTTTCACTCTGCAAATTCTAGCACTTTATTTTTAGATGAAAATGAATATGATAAGGCTGCTAGAGTAGGCTTAGCACAATTTGGATATTGCGATGTAAAGGCTAATTTAAAGCCGGTTTTAAGTCTTTGGGCTGAAAAAATTAGCTCAAGAATTATTAGTGCTGGAGATAGTATTGGATATGATGAGATTTTTGTATCTAATAAGGATTTAAAAATTGCTAATTATGATTTAGGATATGGAGATGGGCTTTTATATTATAAAGGTTTAAAAGAATTTAAATTAGCAAATAACGAACAAGTTTTAGGCAAAATCTCAATGGATAGCTTTAGTATTGAAGATACTAATAAAGAAAATATCTGCGTATTTAACGATGCTTTAAAATACGCAAATTATTTTAATACTAATGTTTATGAAGCTTTAGTTAGATTAAATCCAAGTATTAAAAAAATAATAATTTAATGCTTTTCTATAATTAATACATAAAGCTTTACAACTGATAAAAATAAAGCCAAAATAGCAGGCCCTAATATAACTCCCCAAAAGCCAAATGTAGAAATACCAGCAATCATTGCAAAAAATATCAAAAGCTCATTTACATTTGCTGGTGTTTTTAACAATTTTTCATTAATCCATCTAATTATTAATGGTTTTACAAAAGTATCTGCAATAATAGAAATCATAATAATTGAATAAAGCGCAATTATTATAGCATTTGCTGTATTGCCGTGAGAGTATTCATATAAACTAACAGGAACCCAAAGTAAAGCACCGCCTATTAATGGAATTAGCGAAGATATTGCATATAAAATACCCATTAAAAGTCCGTTATATCCAAAATACATTAAAAATACTGCAAATAATAAACCTTCAAAAACAGCAGTAATAATTACAGAGTAAAACACAACGCTCATTACATTAGATACTTCGCCTAATACATTTTCAAATTCACTTTTTTTAAGCGGCATAAGTTTTCTAAAAAATCCTACAAGTTCTACTCCATAATAATTTGCGAAGAAATAAAATATTATTATTAATATAAGTTCAGTAAAGAATTTAACACCTGATTTTGTAAAATTTGAAGCATAATTTAATATATTTTTACCTACATTATTTAAATCTATTTCATTTAAAGCTTCTTTTACTTTTGGCTCTATGTAGTCTAAATTGCTTGGTAAATTAAATTCTGCTGATTTTAATTTTGTAATTGTTGTTTGAATTTGAGCTATATCTAAGTCTTTAATTGAACTTGCTAAAGAAAAGCTAGTGTATGCAAGTGGAGCAAAAAATAATAAAGACATCATAGTTGTTAAAACTATTGGAGCTACATATTTTCTTTTTGTTTTTACGAATATTTTATGATGAAGATTTGCAGTAGCAACTGCCATTAAAACAGCAATTGCAATAGTTAATAAAAAAGGTTTAAATAAATAAAGCAAACAACATAAAACCAATAAAACAATAGCTGTTATAAAATATTTAGCATTCATTTATTTAGCCTTTGTGGTAGGTGAATAATTTTTGGATTTAACGCTGATAGATAAGGATTATTATCGTTAAAATCTCTTTTGTATATCATAAATTGGTCAGTTACAAAAAGTAGCCAATCTACTAATTCATCGCTAGCAGGACCTTTCATATCTCTAGCTTCATCTAAGACATCTTCAACAATTTTACAAATATTTACGAATTGATTAATTTTTAAAAAACCACTAGCGCTTTTCATATTATGAAACATTCTAAAAAGCTCATTTACTTTATTTTTATATTTATCTTCATCTTCAAGTGCGATAATAACAGGCTCTAAAGAATCGCAAAAAATATTAAAATGGGTCATAAAATCATCAACGATATCAAAATCAAATTCTAATTCTAATTGCCCTAAAAGTCCTAAATTTTTATTCATGTAATCACTCGTTTTTATATTTTGCTAAGATTATACAAATTATTTACAAACATTATTTAAGGTAAAAAATGGAAAGAATAGTTGAAATTGAACAATTTAAAGATGATAGCAAATATGAAATTAGCCTAAGACCAAGCACTTTTGATGAATATGTAGGTCAAAACAAAACTAAAGAGAATTTAAAAGTATTTATAAAATCAGCAAAGTTAAGAAATGCCCCGCTTGATCATACTTTATTTTTTGGCCCTGCAGGTCTTGGAAAAACCACTTTAGCAAATATAATTGCAAATGAAATGGGAGTAAATATTAAAACCACAGCAGCCCCTATGATAGAAAAAAGCGGAGATTTAGCTGCAATTCTTACAAATCTTGAAGATGGAGATATATTATTTATTGATGAAATTCATCGCTTAAGCCCTGCTATTGAAGAAGTTTTATATCCAGCGATGGAGGACTTTCGTCTTGATATTATAATAGGAAGTGGCCCTGCAGCTCAAACCGTTAAAATTGATTTAGCTAAGTTTTGCTTAATTGCTGCTACTACTAAAAGCGGTGGAATTTCAACTCCGCTTAGGGATAGATTTGGGATTAATTGTAGGCTAGAGTTTTATACCCCTGATGAACTTGCCTTAATTATTAGCAAAGCTGCTTTAAAGCTTGATATTACCTGCGATAACGACGCTAGTAAAGAAATAGCTAAAAGATGCAGAAGCACCCCAAGAATTGCCCTTAGACTTCTTAAAAGAGTTAGGGATTTTGCCATAGTAAATAATGAAACAAAAATCACTTTAAAAAGAGCTAAATTAGCGCTTGAGAGTTTAGGCGTAAATGAATTAGGTCTTGATGAGTGCGATTTAAATTATCTTGAGTTTTTATGCAAGGCTAAAAAAGCAGTGGGCTTAAATACTATTGCAGCAGCTTTAAGTGAAGATGAAAGAACTATTGAAGATGTAATCGAGCCTTATTTAATAGCAAATAATTACATAGAAAAAAGTGCAAAAGGAAGAGTAGCAACCACTAAAGCTTATTCGCTTTTAAAATTAAGCGGTTATACACCTTCTTTATTTGATATAAATTAAGAATTAAATTCTTAATTTATTTTTACACCAAATCTTTTTCTTTTGCTAATTTTAAGGCTTTAAAAAATACATTTAATTCTTCAATATTTCCTACGCTAATTCTGTTAAATAAAGGATAATTATGTATTTTTCTACCTACTTTAACGCCGTTTTCTAGCATAAAATTATGATAATTTTCGCTTTTTATTTTATGTAAAATAAAATTAGCATTAGATTTAAAATAAAAAATATCCAATTCATTTAAAACCTGCTCTAATTTAGCCTTATTTTCTAAGGTCATAGCTCTTGTTTTACTTACAAATTCTTCATCTTTTAAAGCATTTATAGCACAAAATAAAGCATAAGCATTGATATTGTCTATTAAAATAAACTCATCAATAAAAGAAAGCAATTCATTTTCAGCAATAGCATATCCTATTCTAAGTCCTGCTAGAGCATAGATTTTAGAAAAAGTTCTAGTAATTATTATATTTTTTTGACATTTTTTAATACTTATAAAATTAGCATTGTATTCAGCATAAGCTTCATCTAAAATCATATAAGTATTATCCTTACAAATTGAGCATAAATACTCTAAATCATTTTGGCTAAGCTCTTTTGCACTTGGGTTGTTTGGATTGGTAATGTAAATTAAATTATATGAGTTACTTAATGGCTTTATATCATTTACATTTAGGATAAAATCATCTTTTAAATAAATATAAGTGATTTTTACTTTTAAAGCTTTTGCAATGCTTAAAACCAAATCAAATGTTGGCATAGGAACTATTAAATTAAGCTCTTTATTTTCGCTTTTTGCTCTTGCATTTAAAGCACAAATTGTTCTATAAATAATATCGCTTGAGCCACAACCTAAGCTTATGTTATTTGATTTTACATTATGCTTTTTGGCTAGTTCTTCTTTTAGCAAATACTCGCTATCGCAAGGGTATTTACACATTAAATCATAATCATTCATAATGCTTTTAAAATCGTGCTTTATTAAGGTATTTTCATTATTTGATAAATCAATCATCTTTTAACTCCTTGTTTAAATAATTTGCCAATTTTTTTGCACTAGCAAATGCAAAATGTATATTAAATCCGCCTAAAATCCCTGCTACATTTAAACATTCACCTATGAAAAATAAACCTTTATTTTCTAAGCTTTCATAATGCTCATTTAGGCTTTTTAGACTAACTCCACCTTTACAAACTTCTGCTTTATTAAAGCCTAGATTTCCTGCTGGTGCGAACTCATAATTATATAATTTATTTATAATCTCTTTTTCTTCTAAATTATATTTATTCATTGCTTTATCGCTTAAATTATTTGCATTTAAGTATTCTTTAATAAAAGCTTTAGGTAAAGATAAATGCGTGCTAGCTTGCTTTAAACTACTAAAATCTATTTTAAAATCATTTAGAAAATTAATTTTGATTTTGCCTTTAGTCCAAAACAATGAAGCACTCAAAACCACAGGGCCACTAATACTTTTATGGGTAAATAACATAGAACCTTTAAAAATATCATTAATGCAAACTTCAATGCTAATTCCACTAAGATTTTTCATAAAAAACTCATCTTTTTGTAAAGTAAGTGGCACTAAAGCAGGTAAAAACTCGCTAAATCCTATTTGAAATTCTTTTGCAATTTTTAATGCAATATCGCTTACTCCTAAAGTAGCAAAAGAAATCCCACCAGTAGCAATTACTACATTTTTAGCTAAAAACTCGCCTTTATTTGTGATGATTTTATAAGAATTATTTGCCTTTTCTAAGCCTAAAACTTTAGTATTTAGCATAATTTTTGATTTATTTTGACTTAATAATCTATCAAGGATTAATGAAGAATTAGGAGCAAAAAACTGCTTATTTCTAATTTTATTAAACTTAATTCCTTTAAAAAAATTAAGATTATCTTGATAGCTAAACTCATCTAAACTTTGCTTTAATTTATCATAATCATCGCATAAATACGATTTAATATTGATATTTTCATTTGTTACATTACATTTGCCACCACCACTTATTAAAAGTTTTTTAGCAACGGCGTTATTTTGCTCTAAAATTAAAGCATTTTTTTTCAAATTAGCAGCCAAAAATAATCCCGCTGCTCCAGCTCCAATAATTATTAAATCTTTAATGGTTTGTCCTTTTGGTATTTTTATTACTTATAATACTAAAAATTATAAAGGATAGATAATGAAAATAATAATTGCGAGTTCAAATAGTGGTAAATTAAAAGAATTTAAAGAATTATTAACAAATTGTGAGCTTTATTTAGCAAGTGATTTTGTGAGTGATTTTAATCCTATTGAAAATGGAAATAGCTTTAAACAAAATGCAAAAATTAAAGCAAAAGCATTGTGGGATAAATTAAGCGAAGAAGATAAGAAAAATTATGCAGTATTAGCTGATGATAGTGGTCTTTGCGTTGAGGCTTTAGATAATGCTCCAGGCATTTTTTCTGCTAGATACGCAAATGATTTTAGTGATGAAAAAGATGCTAAAAATAGAGAAAAATTACGCCTTGAATTAACAAAAGTTGGAGTTGATTTTAGTAAGGCTAGTTTTGTTTGCGTTTTATGCTTAATTACTAATTCAAAGATAGAATTTGCAAAAGGCGTTTGCGATGGAACGATTAGTAAAATAGAAAGCGGTAATAATGGTTTTGGCTATGATAGTATGTTTATTCCTTTAGGATTAAGTAAGACTTTTGCAGAGCTTAGTCAAGATGAAAAAAATAAAATTAGCCACAGATTTAAGGCTTTAGAAGAATTAAAAAAGATTTTTTAATAAATTACAT
>NZ_JACGAV010000006.1:0-115780 GCF_020137645.1 Campylobacter sp. RM12637 | reverse complement strand
GTGATTGCGATTTTATTAGCATCATTTTTTTCATAATTTAAAAATTCAAAAAATTCAGTTAAACCATTTTGCATAGCAATCATAGGATTTAAAGATTTTTTGATTAAATAGTATAAAATTCCTATAACTACAATAATAAATATTATAAACTCATAAATCGAATTCATCATACTATTGTGAATAGTATCATCAATATTTGCCTTTGGCATAATTGAGCAAACATCATATCCTGTTAATTTATCTTCTAAACAATAAGCTATATATTCTTTATCATTTTTATTAAATATAAAATTACCACTATTATCATTTTTATAATAATTTTGTAATTTACTTACAAATTCTTTTTTCCATTCAGGATTACCTAAATCATCTTTATTAGAACTTGAAATAATCTCATCATTTTTATCTAAAATTATAGTGCTAGAATTTTTTAAAGAATTTGCTCTAGTAATCTCATCGCTAAAATCATCAATTAAAATATTACCACCAACAACAGCTACTATTTTATTATCAATTACTACAGGTGCAAAAATAGTTGTGGCTGATTTTTTACTTGAAACATCTTGATATACTGAAGATAAATTTGCTTGCTTTAATTCTAAAGCTTCTTTATACCAAGCTCTAGTTCTACCATCAAAATTAGGAATTAATCTAAAAGTTAAATCAGATTCAGCCTTATAAACATCGCCATTTGTTAAACCTACAAATAAACCTTTAAAATCTAAAATCTTATTATCATCTTCTATTATTTGCTTAATAAAATTTGGGCTTACATCTTTTGCTTCTTCAAATTTTTTAGCAATTTTTTTAATATTATTTAATTTTACATCTATATAAGAATTTATATACAAATTCTTTAAAGTTATATCATTTCTATTTAATTCATTGTAATTTGAATTAATAATAGTTTTAACTCTATTTAATTCGTATGAAGTTAAAATTACTGATGCAATTATTAAAACTGCGGTAAGATATATGGAAATTTTTTGTGATAGTTTCATTTAAATCCTTTTTTGTAATAATTTAAAAAGGCGTAGTATAAATAAACAAAGTTAAATAAAACTTAAGTAATAATAATTATTAATTAAAAATATTAACTAAAAGAATACAATTTTAATCCTATTTTAAACAAGAATTTAAAATAGGACTTTATATTTATTTATCAATATTTTTTAAAGCCATTACGAATTGAATTCTATTTTTAACCCCTACTTTTTGATAAATAGTTGAAGTTATAGCCTTTATAGTTCTTTCACTAAGCTGCAAAATATTAGCAATTTGTGCGTTGTTTAATCCATCTTTTATATAATTTGCAACTACTTTTTCTCTATCAGTTAATAATTCATATAAATCATTATTATCTTGTTTATAGCTTTGATTAATAAGACTTATCATATTACTAATAATATCAGGTAATAACCATATACCACCATTACTAATACAATTAATTGCATCTATAAAGTGAATTTTTTGCATTCTTGCATTTGCATAACCTTTAGCATTGCCATTTAAAAACGCTTGAGATTCTATAAAATTTGGATTTTTTGATATAGCTAGGCATTTAAAATTATATTTTGATAATTCTTTTATATTATCAATATTATCGCAAATTATAACATTAGCATCTTTGTATTTAGCTATTATTACATCTAAATAATTTGTTGAATATACATTAAAATCATTCAATATTTCTTCTAAATAAGTTCTTAGCTCTTTATCTTCTACATTTATAATTATTTGCATTATCTTTCCCTTAAAGCATTTTGTTTGGTTTTAAATATTGGTTTTAATAAATAATCTAATATAGTCTTTTTACCAGTAACAATATCAGCATTTACTATCATACCCACCTTAATATTTAGTGGGTGTTCATCTGTTCCTAGATGATTTTTTTCTGTTACGATTTTTACTAAATAAAAACTCTCTCCTTTATCATTGGTTTCTGTATCGGCACTAATTTGCATAACTTGTCCTTCAAGTCCACCATAAATACTAAAATCATAAGCACTTACCTTAATAATAGCTCTCAAACCTTCTCTTAAAAATGCCACATCAGCAGGTTTAACCTTAACTTCAGCAATCAATCTATCATCAAGTGGAACTATTTCAGCTATATTTTCACCTGGCTTGATTACTCCTGAAACCGTATGAACATTAAGCTTTGAAACTATACCATTTACAGGGCTTTTTACTAAGGTTCTATCAACCCTATCATCAAGACCTATTTGACTTTTATTAATTCTAGCGATTTCAGCATTTGTTTCATTTAGTTCTTTTTTAGAATCATTAATAAAACCTAATCTTATTTCATTTAATGTAGCTTCTAATTTAGGCAGTGATAATCTTGCTTGAGATAATTCTCCCCTAATATCATTTAATTGTCTGCTAATTTGTAAATATTCAACTTCACTTACACTACCTTTTTTATAAAGACTATAAGTCAAATCATTTTGTTTAGATACTAAATTATAACTCGTGCTTAGATGGTTGATTTTTGATTTTAGTTCCTTTATTTCGCTTTCTTTTTGAGAAATTTTTTCTTTTAATTGCTCTATATTACTCTCATATAAACTTTGTTCGTTTTTTAAAGTCTGTGGGAAAATTTTATTTACTTCATCTTCGCTTAAAATACTAATATCAAATTCTTTACTATTTGCTTGAGCAAAAAGCCTAATTTTTTTAGCCAAAAGCTCACTAATTTTTACTTCACTCTCGCCTAAAGAACTCTCAAAACTTTTATTATCAATCTTAAGCAATACTTGACCTTTTTTTACAACATCGCCTTCTCTTACTAATAATTCTTGAACTATACCACCTTCTAGGTTTTGAACTACTTGATTTTGACCACTAGGCACTACCTTGCCCTGCCCCCTTGTAATCTCATCAATCTCTGCTACACTCATCCAAGCAATCAAACCAATTACACAAGTAATAATTATATAAAGCATAGTTTTTGTTTTTTGAGAGCTTTTTGATAATACAGCTTGTGATAAGCTATTCATAAAATCTAAATCATCTTTTGTATAGTTTTTCATTTACTAGCTCCTAACTTTGCTAAAACTTCTTCTTTACTTCCATCTAAAACTACCTTAGCATTATCAATTACAATTATTCTATCAACTAGATTAAGAAGTGATTGTTTATGAGTAATTACTATTAATGTTTTATCTTTGCAAGCTTCTTTTAAATTATTTATAACTTTTGCTTCTGTTTGAGTATCTATTTGATTTGTTGGCTCATCTAATAGCATAATAGGTGTATTTGTTATAAACGCTCTTGATATTGCAATAGCTTGTCTTTGACCCCCACTTATACCTTCTCCACGCTCATAAACAGGCATATCAAATCCAAGTGGGTGAGAATTTACAAATTCACTAACACAAGAAATATTTGCAGCTTTTATAATTTCTTCATCACTTGCATAAGGTGCTTTATAAACTATATTTTCTCTTAAAGTGCCTTTAAATAGCATAATATCTTGAGAAACATAGCCAATATGCTCTCTTAAATCCACTGGGTCAATTTGCTCAATATCAATACCATCTACATGAATACTGCCTTTACTTGGCTCATAAAGTCCCATAATTAATTTTTCTATAGTTGTTTTTCCACTACCATTTTTACCAATAATTGCAACTTTTTCTCCAGCATTAATTTTAAAGCTAACATCACTTAAAGATTCTTTTTTAGCTTCTGGATAAGCAAATGAAACATTTTTAAACTCAATACCACCTAAGAAATTATTTCTTCTTACGAATTTTTTGCCATTTTCACGCTCTACTGGCATATTCATAATATCATTAAGGCTCTTATAAGCTGTTTTAGTCTGCTCGTAATTTGATATAAGAGAAGCTACCTGACCCATAGGAGATATTGCACGAGAACTTAAAATCACACTAGCAACAAGACCACCCATACTAAGCTCCATATCCTTAATCATATAAACACCCAATACAACAATAGCAATAGTGTTAAATTGAACTAAAAACCCTGTAACCATAGGAATAGAACTAGATAATAATTTATTTTTTATACTTTTATTAGCAATTTCTCCTGTTGCTTCTTCGTATATCCATTGAGAAGAAGATGCTGCACCTAAAGTCTTAATTGTCTCAAGTGTATTTAAACTCTCAATTAAAACACCATTTTTAAATGCACTTGCTTGATATGTGCTTTCTATTGAAGTCTGTAAAGGTTTTCTAATACTAAATGTATAAATTAAAATAAGTATCATAACAACAACAGGAACTACTACTAAATGCCCTGCTAGAAAATAAATTGTTGCTAAAAATATTATACAAAATGGCAAATCCACAATAGCAGCAATACTAGCATTTGCAAAAAAACTTTTAAGCGTATCAAATTCTTTTAGATTTTGTGCAAAAGAACCAACACTAGCAGGTCTAGAACTCAATTTAATATCCAACACTCTTTCATAAATTAATGAGCTCATAATAATATCGCTCTTTTTTGAAGCTGTTTCTAAAAAATAAGCTCTAACTAATTTAATAATCATATCAATTGTATAAACAACAAATACTCCTAAAGCTAAAACCCATAAAGTCTCAATTGCATTATTAGGCACAACCCTATCATAAACATTCATTGTAAAAAGCGGACCTGCTAAAACAAATAAGTTTATAATAAATGAAGCTAGTAAAACATCTACATAAATTGATTTTGATTTTTTAAGCGTATCCCAAAACCAATGCTCATTAGGGTTATTTTTAAGATTATTTATTTCATTTTTAATAACAAATTCTCTTTTTAAATAAAAAGCATAACCTAAATATTCTTCTTCAATTTCTGCTTTACTAACCAATGTAGCTGCACCATCAAATCCTGGAAAAATAATACTTAATTTATCATTATCTTGAAAACTTTGTAAAATACATGCTTTTTGGTCTTTTAGCATTAAAATACAAGGCAATACTAAATTAGGAATATCTTTTAAATCTTTTTTTACTAATGTGCTAGCAAAACCAGCTCTTTTTGCAGCTCTACTAAAAAGAGATTTTTTATTATTTTTTGAAAATAGCTCTATACCGCCTAAATTTTTATCATAAGGCAACCCAGCTGTAAGTGCTTCGGCACTATAAGGATTGTTATAAAGCTTAGTAAGAATAACTAGACAATCTAGCAATTCATCTGTTTTTGTATTTATCATATTTCTTCCTTAACTTTACTTGTGTAATTTCCTTGAACTAAATTAATATTTAATTCTTTTATTTTGTTATAAGTTTCTTCATCTTCTATACCTATTGCAATTATTTTTATTCCTTTTGAATTTAAGATAATTTCTAAAGCATTTTTAGCCCCACTAGCATTAACATCTTCTAATAAATCAAGCAATGTTCTTGCCTGAACTTTAATATAAGAAATATTTAATTCATTTAAAATACTTAAGTTTTCTTTGTTTAAAGTAAAATGGTCAAGCCCTAAAGCTATATCATAAGTCTTAGCAAATCTTGAAAACTCAATAAGATTTCTAATATTTAATTCCTTACTCATAGCAAGTTCTAAATAAACTTTTTCATTTTTTCTAGTTTTGAATATTTTTTCTAATTTTTGATAATTTTCTGCTTTTATTAAATCATTTGAAATATTTACAGAAATTCCTGATTTAAATTCTTCACTTAAAGCCTTGCTTAATACATAAATATCTAATTCTTTTGATAAATTAAGCTCATTTACAATAGGCATAAAATAAGAAGCATTTTTTAATTCATTTTTATATTTTAATCTCAAATATAATTCTTTATGATATACATTATTATCAGTATCTAAAACTTCTTGGCTAGCAAAACAAAAATCATTATTATTCATAGCGTTATAAATAAATGTTCTAAATTGCTCTTTACCTAAGATAATATTATCAGAATTATTTGATTTGTTTAAAGAATAATTAGTCTTATTTTTAATTAACAATAAGTCTAGTTCAGCAAGAATTTCATTTAGCTTTTTTCCTTCATAAGAACTTAAAGAACTGCTTATTAAAAACTCACTATCATCAAGTCCAAATTCTTTAAATAAATCTTTTATTTTATTTAGATAATTTACGCAGTTTTCTTCAAAACCTAAAGAATTCTCACCTAAAACAGCGAAATCATTTTCATTAATTGAAAACACACATTCACTATCAAAAACCTTATCATTATCTCTTAAAATATCTGATAATCTTCCTAAAAATTCCATAGATTTATTAAAACCTAAAATCTTTTTTAGATTATAAGTTTCTTTAATGCTTAATAAAAAGCAATATCCATTTGAATATTCTTCCCTACTTTTAATTGATTCAAATTTATTTATAAAATATCTTCTATTAAATAGCTTAGTTCTTTCATCTTTATAAAGCAAATCATTGTATTTATCTAGTGTTTCACTCTCTTTATCAAATATATCTTTAACCTTACCTACCATTGAGTTCATTGCCATTACCATTTTTCTAACTTCTTGGGTAAATGGTAGTTTATTTTGTATTATAAACTCGTGTTCAAGTATAGCTTCTGCTTGTTTTCTAACCTTATTTAGTGGTGCTAAAATCGCTTTTAGTGAAAAATAAATTAAAATCATTGAAACTATAAAAATAATCACTAAATTAATAAACAATTCTTTAAGGGTTGTATAAAGTTGCTCGTAAGCAAATGCAGGGCTAATTTGCACATAAATAGTGCCTATTTTATTCCATTGTCTAATCTCAAAACTCTCAACAGGAGTGCTAATATTTACAAGTTTTACAAATAAATCACTAACTCCATAAAATACTTTTTCTTTACTTTTATCATAAACTATCTCATCATTTGCGTCAGTGAATTTAATTTCTTGATAATATCCACTATCAAAAATAGCATTAATCATAAGCTCAACGCTATCTTTATCAACATTATCTAAAGTAGCAATTGATAATCCTAGTGAAGTTGCTGTATGCTTTGCATTTGCACTTAATTGCTCGTTTATAAAATCATTTGTAGTTTGATAATTTTTAACACCAACAATAGCTATTATAATTAATATAAAAACTATAGCACCTAATAAAATTTGCTTAAATAAAGTCATAAATCACCCTTTTTTAAATTCTCTAAATAACTAGACCAATCTTTTGTATATTTTGAAGATTTTGCCGATAATTTACCGCTTGATGCTTGTTGTGCTAAAAATAAGTCTTTAGCATTAAACGATAACACAGGCTTTAAATCAACTCTTTTATTTGCTCTTTTAATTGAATTTGTATTACTATCTAAAATAAAAGGAATATCGTTAGGTTTTTCATAATATGCTAAAACCATATGAGAAATCCATTTGCCATTTAAATTAGCATATACGTATGTAAAAAATAATTTTTCTTCACTAACTCCTAAATCAAGTAAAGTAAGATATTTTGCGATTACGAAATCTTCGCAATCTCCAAAACCCTTTCCAAGTGATTCAAATCTATTAGCCCAATAATCAGTCTTACCCCAAGTTATCATATCATCTTGCCATTTTATAATACTTGGGTCATTAAAAAATTCATTAACTTTTACTAATTTATTTGCATCATTTGTATTTTGTATATCTTGCATTAACTTATCTAGTTTTTCAAGTCTTTTAACACTAACTTGTCCGTAAGTCTTCTCCATTCTAACATAAGTTTGTGGTTTAATGAATGAAGAACTAGATAAACTAATACCGATAAAAAGAGTGAATAAAATCACTCTTTTAAAAATTCTACTATACATCAATTACTTAATATCAGAGATTGAGCAAGCTTTATTAATGTATTGTTTTGCATAACCATTAACAAAACCTTCAGAAATTACACCCATATTATCAAGCATTTTGTATTGGGTTAATAAAATATTGCTCTTTGTATTAATTAATTCTTTAGCAGCTGAAAAATATTCGCTTTGAGCATCTAATACATTGATTAAATCTCTTTTACCAATTTTAAATTCATCTTCATAAGTTAAAAGTGTAGATTTAGCATATTCAACATAATCATTTAAATAATTTAATTTATCATTACTAATTTTATATGAATTAAATGCGTATGAATTGCTTTCTTCTAATTCTCTTAAAGTAGCATTATAATCCATTTGACTTGCTAATGCTCCGATTTTACTTTTTTCAACATTTAGCTTATCTTGACCTTTATTAAATAGGTTGTATGAAAATCTTAAATAAGCACCTGCTGAAGTATCTTTAGTATCTGCTTGTAAATCTCTAAAGATTTTATCTTTTGCATAGTTTGCACTTAATTCTAAGTCTAATTTAGGTAAATAATTTCCTTTTTTAACCTTTGTTTCATATTCAAGCACATTGATATTTTCAGCTTGAATTCTCACACTTGGATTACATTTTTTACTAATTTCATTTAAGCCTTCAACTGAACTAGGAATTGCATAAGTAAATTCTGGCATTACAAGAGAATTAATATCTACATTTTTACCAAATAATCTTGTAAATCTTGATTCAGCATCTTTAAAATCGTTTTCTGCTGATAATAAGTTATTTTTAGCAAGTGCTAAACGGCTTCCTGCTTGTCTTTCTTCACTAGCTCTTGCAAAACCTGAACTTGTTCTATCTTTGATTAGAGCATAAATATCTTCGTGAGCTTTTACATTTTTTTGTGCTATTTCAAGTAATAGTTTAGTTTTTATCATATCTAAATATGCTTTAGTGCTATCATATACAATTTCATTTGAATTTTGAATTACTTTATAAGCTGTAGAATTTGTAATGTGGCTTTGTTGAGCCTTGCCATTCATATCTTTTCCACCATTAAATAAGTTTTCTGTTAAAACTATTGAAGCATCGTGAGTTGTGCCTGTTCCTTTTTGTTCAGGTTGTACATTAACTTTTTTCTTTTTATTAACATATCCACCATTTGCATATACATTTAACATTGGATAATATTCAGCACTTGCTATATCTAAGTCTTTTAAAGATTTTAAATATTCTTGTTTATAAGTATTTACACTTGGGTTTGTATCAAGAACACTAGCAATCATTTTATTTAAAGTAATTGAATTAGCGTCTTCAACATTGTTAAATGCAGGAATATTTAAACCATTATCATTTTTTTCATCTAAACTATCTAACATACTTGAAACAGATGAATTATTATCTACAACAGCTGGTTCGCTAGTTAATTCGTCATTGTTTAAATTAGTATCTACTTCGCTATCAACCTTAGCAAATTTAGGTTCATTTGGTTTTCTAGTCGTAAAATAAGCGTCTTTATAGATAGAATTTGAGCGAAGATAGTTTCTAATCTCTGTTACTTTTGATTTAGACATATCAGCAGTTTCAACAACTACGGTGTGATATGTGCTATTATTTGCACTTTGTGGGTCACTAGCTCTTGCTTTTACCACCAATTCATTAGCGTATTTGCTACTATTAACAACTTTTTCAATATTTGATTTTATTTTGTTTAATGTAGCATAATCGTCTTTTTTAAAGCTGGCTATGAATATATTATATTCAGCTGCGTGCAAGCAACTAGCCGCAATAATAGATGTGATTAATGTTTTTTTCATCATTGTTCCTTAAGTTTAAAAATAAATTAAAGGTATTACTTTAATTAATTAAACTTAATATTTCCATAGATTTTTTACTTTTTTTTATAAAAAATTTTAATCTTATATAATTTTTAAGTAATTATTAAAAAATTATTTTATTTTTATAAAATTTAAAAATATTATTAATGATAAAACATCAGCACTTCCACCAAAACTAATGTTTTTACTTGAGTATAAATTGTTTAATTTATTAATAATTTTTATTATTTTACTATCATCATATTTACTAAGTTTTAAGCAAGTATTTTTTACTTGTAAATAATTATCATAATTATAATTTAATCTTTTTATTAAACTCGTATCATCTATTAAATATACGATATAAAATAAAGTCTTTAACAAACTTATATCATTTTTAATCTCAAAAGTTTGATAGAATTTAAAAGCCTTAAAAGTATTTATAAATCCTTTCTCAACCTCATCTCTTATCCCCTTAATCCCAAATCTTTGAAAGCAAATCCCACCGATTGAATTAAGATTATTATTTAACTCATTTTGACATAGATTTACACATAAATCTTTTGTAATTTTTGAGATATTTTCAAGCGATAATTCATCTTCACTTTTGCTACAAGCAAAAATCATAATCGCAAACAAAAATAAAGCACCTTTATGAGTATTTATATTATTTGTGGCATTAAACATAGATTTTTCTGCTATTTGACCTATTTTTTTAAGCCTAATAAAATCATTTCTTTTTGATAATTTTGCTAAGGTATAAAAGCTATCAAAATATTCTCTTAATTCACTTACGCTATCTAAAAAAGTATAAAAGTTCATATCATTATGAGAATTTGAACTAAATCTATCAACCAAGCCGATTTTAGGAGATAAGCTAACTTCATACAATAATGCCTTTAAAGCAGCTTTGCTAAAATTATTTTTAATACTTTTATTTATGCAAATATGCACATAAAAATCATCAAATAATTCATCAAGTTTTTTATATATGCTAGATTTTGTATGAGTGTTATTTCTTTGACAAACTATGGCTAATTCATCACATAAAAAGCACTTCCTACCTGCATTTCTTAGCTTAATTGTCTCGTTATTAAAATATACATCAAAATCAAATAATCTTGAAAAATTATATTTATTTTCTAAAGATATAGTAAGTTTTTTTATATTTAAAGCTTCATCATCAATCGCAAATAAGCAAAATAATTCATCTAAATTAACACTATAATTTATGATATTTTCTAAACTAAGCACTTCGTTAATTCCGAATAAAAACAACTCTTTAACTTCACTAATATTAGCTATTTTATACATATAAGGAAGATTTAGGCTAAAGCAAATTACAGGAGTTTTATAAATATTTTCGTATTCAAGTCTTGCATTAAATCTCTTTTCTTTTTGTTCTAAAACTAGCTGAAGCAAATCTTTTTGCATAATTTCAAATTCCTTAAATGATTTTAATATAATGTATCCAAAAAACTATTAGGAATTTTAAATGAGATTATTTACAAAAATTACTTTAACATTTTTTTTAATTTCTTTTATAGTTTTAAGCATTACATCTGTTTTTATTTTTATACAAAGCAAAAAATTAATTGAAAACGAAATTACTCATAAAATAGAAGCAATATCAAAAACTCTAGCAAAAAATATTGATATAAATAATCCTAATTTAAATGAAGATATAAACAAATTAAGTAAAGAATTAAATCTTGATTTCATAGTAATAATAGATAAAAACCAAAAGCGACTAACCCACCCTAATAAAGATTTAATAGGCACTTTAGTAGAAGGTGGGGACGCTAAACAAGTTTTAAACGGACAAGGACATTATATCTCAATAGCAAAAGGTTCTTTAAAACGCTCAATTAGAAGCTTTAGCCCAATTTATAAAGATAATCAAATTATAGGTGCTGTAATAGTTGGAGTATTCGTAGATTATCTAAATCAAATAATTTTAGAAGAAAATAAATATAATTTTGTTTTGATAATTATTTTTATAATAATCATTTTAATACTAGCAAAAATACTAAATAAAAATATAAAAAACATATTATTAGGTTATGAACCAAAACAAATAGCTAGTTTAGTTGCAAGACAAAACGCTATCTTGCAATCTTTAAATGATGGGATAATTGCAGTAGATGATAAAAACACCATTACTTTAATAAATGATAAAGCTAAAGATATTTTTAAACTAGCCTTAGTAGATAATGATTTAATAGGAAAAAATGCCAATATTATCCCACATTCAAATATGCAAAAAGTATTAAATACAAAAATAGCTGAATTAAATCAAGAGCAAATATTAAACGAAATCACAATTTTAACAAATAGAATTCCATACTTTATAGATAATAATATAGCAGGAGTTGTAGCATCTTTTAAAGATATAAAAGAAGTTAAAAAATTAGCAAATGAGCTAATAGATGTCAAAAAATACGCCGAAGCCCTAAGAGCAAATCATCACGAATTCTCAAACAAACTTCACATAATAAATGCCTTATTAGAAAATAATAATATAAATGAAGCAAAAAATTATTGTGATGAATTGATTTTAAAAAATAAAGAGAATTTAAATAAATTATTATGCAATATCAATGATAAAGTAATCCTAGCTTTTTGCGAAAGCAAATTCGCCTTTGCAAAAGAATTAAAAATCAATATAAATCTTAATAAAAAATCATTTTTAGATAATTTAAATGATAGTAATTTACAAAATGATATTATTAGCATTCTTTCAAATTTAATAAATAATTCAATAGACGCATTAAGCAATACAGAAAATAAAAATATAGAAATATTTATAAAAAATAATAAAAACTACCTAAAAATTCAATGCAAAGACAATGGCTGCGGCATTCAAAATAAAGAAAACTTATTTACTAAAGGCTATTCTACTAAGGGTGAATTTAGAGGATATGGACTTTATTTATGTGCTAAAATTGTTGCTAATTATGATGGAACAATAAGTGTTAGTAAATTAAAAAACGGAAGCTCTTTTAGTGTAATTTTAAGGATTAATAATGATTAAGACAATAATAGTTGAAGATGATTTGATGGTGCAAGATATTAATAAAAACATTCTTTTATCAGTAAGTGAGTTTAAATTACTAGCTTGTTTTACTAAAGTAGATGATGCTATAAATTATTTGCTAAGTAATGAAATAGATTTAATATTGCTTGATTTAACCTTGCCAAATACTGATGGAATTGAGCTTATTAGAAGAATTAAAAGTGAGTTTAGTAAGATTGATATTATTGTAATTTCTGCTAGAAATGATAGCTTAAGCTTACAAAAAAGCTTAAATCTAGGAGTAATTGATTATATTCTAAAACCATTTAAACAAAATAGGCTTGAAAGCTCACTAAATCAATATAAGTTAAGAAGAAATCTATTAAATAGCAAAATCAATCAAGAAAATATTGATAAAGCTCTTTATAAACAAATTGATGAATTACCAAAAGGAATTGATAAAAATTCTTTAGCTCTTATAAAAGATAAAATAAAAGAATTTAATACTTGGTTTAATGTCAATGAATTAGAAAAACTAACAAATATTTCTAAAATATCTCTTAGAAAATATCTAACTTATTTAGAACAAATTAATTACATTACTTCAAAACTAGAATATAAAGCCAAAGGAAGACCACAAATATATTATAAATTAAACTAATTTACTTATTTTAATTATTTAAAAGCTTTTTTAAATTACTTAAATTTACAAAATCTTAATTCTTCTTAAAATGAAAACTCAAATTATTTTTAAAGGAGTTTTTATGAAAGAAAGACAAATAGGTGGTGTAAATTTATACGCATTTTGTGTATTTGCACTTATTGTATTTTTCACTTGCTATTTTGGAAAACTTCCTAAAGATATGGTAGGCGGACTTGCTATTACTATGATTTTAGGAATACTGCTTGGCGAAATTGGTATGAAAGTGCCTATTTTAAAAAATATTGGCGGACCAGCTATATTAAGCATTTTTGTTCCATCTTGTATGGTTTATTATGGTTTATTAAATCAAAACTCAATAGATGCTATAACATTTTTCATTAAGCAATCTAATTTCTTATATCTTTATATAAGCGTTTTAGTAGTTGGAAGTATATTAAGTATGAAACGAGCAATTTTAATTGCAGGGTTTTTAAAAATGTTTATACCTTTATTTATAGGAACTTTTTTAGCTATTATAGTAGCATATTTAATAGGTTCAGTTACTAGTATTGGCGGAGCTCACGCTGTATTTTATATAGCAATTCCTATTTTAAGTGGCGGAGTTGGAGAGGGAATTATCCCACTAAGTGTTGCTTATTCAGAGATTTTAGGAAATGCCAATTCATCAAATATAATAGCACTTCTAGCACCTGCTGCAATGCTTGGAAACTTATTTGCAATTGCTTATGCAGGATATTTAAAAAATCTAGCTCTAAAAAAGCCACATTTAAGTGGAAATGGGCTTTTAGTAAAAACTAAAGAAGAAAATATCAATTCTTTAAATAACGATACCTTGCCTTTTGATATTAAATTAATGGGTGCTGGTTTGCTCGTTGCGGTATGCTATTTTTTAATAGGAAAATTATTAAATATGATAATTTCAATTCCTGCTCCAATTATTATGATTATTATGGCTGCTATTACAAAAGTTTTAAACATAATGCCAAAAAGCCTAGAATACGGAGCTAATTTCATATATCAATTTGTAAGCAAAAACCTAACTTGGGCTCTTTTAGTAGGTGTTGGAGTTATTTGGACACCTTGGAAAGATGTAATTGCTGCAATTAATATTGCTTTTATAATAATTTGCTTTAGCGTAGTTACTACTATGGCACTTACTGGGTATTTTTGTGCAAAGTTTTTAAATATGTTTGAGATTGAATGCTCTTGCGTTATGGTTTGTCATTCAGGACTTGGTGGCACAGGAGATGTTGCAATTCTAGGCTCTTGTAATAGAATGGAGCTTATGCCATTTGCACAGATTTCAACTAGAATTGGCGGGGCTTGCACGGTTATAGCTGCTACATTTTTATTTGCACAATTTGGAGTTTAAGATGATTAGCGTTGGAACTATTGAATCAAATGATTGTTTAATTAATATTCAAAAACATAAGGAATTTCAAATCGTATTTATAAATGAAAAAGAAAATCCTTATGCAAAACATATTAAGAACTTAATTCAAAATTATTGTAAAGAACACAAAAATACAAATGTTTTAATAGAGATAAATGATAAAGGTGCTTTAGATTTTTGTATCTTAGCAAGGCTAAAAACAGCATTAGAAAGGTTAGAAAAATGAGAAGAACATTGCTATTTATACCAGGAAATAATGCAGGAAATATTCAAAACGCAGGATTATTTGGAGCTGATGCTATTATATTTGACTTAGAAGATGCAGTAAGTCCTATGCAAAAAGATAGTGCTTTAAATCTAGTTTGCAATGCCTTAACTATGCTAAATTATGAATGTGAAAAAATAGTTAGGATTAATTTAGAGAATGCAAAAAACGATATTTTAGCACTATCAAAAACTAAAATTAATAGCATATTAATCCCAAAAGCTGAAAATGTAGAAGAGATTAAAGAACTTATCAAATACACTAAGAATTTAAATCCAAAAATTGAAATTTTACTTTTAATAGAAACTCCACTTGGCTTATTGAATACTAAAGAATTAGCATTTTTAAATGGCGTTAGTGCTATTTGCTTTGGTGCAGAAGATTATACGAGCGAAATTGGTGCAAGAAGAAGCGAGAGTGGAGTTGAGATTGATTTTGCTAGAAATTATTTATTAAATGTATGTAAGGCTGCAAAAATAGATGCAATAGATACTCCATATACAAATATAAATGATGAAAATGGATTAATAGCCGATACAACTTATATTAAAAATCTAGGATTTGATGGCAAATTAGTAATTAGCCCAAGACATATTGATACTATTCATAATTGCTTTAAACCTAGCCAAAAAGAAATAATCTGGGCTAATCAAGTCCTAAACGCTATAAAAGAAGCCGAACTTAAAAAAAGTGGAGTAATTTCACTAAATGGCAAAATGATTGATGCACCTATTGTTAATCGTGCTAAAAAGATTTTAAAGGAAATTCTATGAATATTGATTATATTAAAGATTATGGAGAAGTAATTGCTTTTAACGGAGCATTTAGCTTAAAACCTAAAGAAAAATCACTTAAAAAGCATATAAAATTATCAAACCCAACTGATAATAAAGTCTATACAAATGTAAAAGAATTAATCAAAAAAACAGGCTTAAAAAGTGGGGATACAATATCATTTCATCATCATCTAAGAAATGGGGATAAAGTAGTAGGAATTATCTTACAAGCTTGTGAAGAGCTAGGCATAAATGATTTAAAACTAGCAATTAGTGCAATTTTTCCAACTCATGATTTTTTAGTAGAATATGCAAAAAAAGGAATAATAACTCAAATAGATACAAACTATTGCACAGGAAAAGTCGCAAATGCTATTTCTCGTGGAGAATTTAAAAAAGTAGCTATTTTTAGAACCCACGGCGGTCGTGCTAGAGCAATTTATGCGGGGGATTTAGAAATTGATGTAGCATTTATTGCAGCAAGTGCAACTGATAACGCAGGGAATATAAACGGCACTATGGGTAAAAATGCCTTTGGCTCAATCGGTTATGCTATGCCTGATGCAGACTTTGCTAAAGTTAGCGTTGCAGTAAGTGATACTATATATCCTTATCCATTAAGTAATCCTAGTATTACTCAAGATAAGATTGATTATGTTTTAATGGTTGATGAGATAGGTGATCCAAATGGTATTAAATCAGGCACAACTGATATTACAAAAGACCCAATTCAGCTAAAAATTGCTAAAACAACAGCTAATTTAATAGATGAAAGCGGGCTTTTAAAAGATGGTTTTTCATTTCAAACAGGAGCTGGTGGGATAAGCCTTGCAAGTGCTCATTATGTAAAAGAAATTATGAAAGAAAAAAATATCAAAGGCTCATTTATTATGGGCGGAATAACTGCATATTTAGTTAGTTTATATAATGAAGGGTATTTTAATAATATTTTTGATGTTCAAGGTTTTGATTTAGAAGCTTTAAAATCATTGCAAACTAATCCTAATCATTACGAAGTTAGCTCAAGTTTGTATGCAAACATTCACACAAGCTCTCCTATAGTAAATAGACTTGATTGCGTTGTTTTAGGAGCAACTGAAGTTGATACTAATTTTAATACCAATGTAATGACTAGTTCAAATGGATATATTATGGGCGGAAGTGGTGGACATAGCGACGCTGCTGCAGGAGCAAAACTAGCAATAATTACTACTAATTTAATTAGGACTAGAAAAGCTATCGTTAAAGAAAAAATAAACTCAATTACAACTCCAGGAGAAAGCATTAATGCACTTGTTTGCGAATACGGAATTGCACTAAATGATAAAACTTTAGCAAAAACCTTAAAAAACTCAAGGCTAAAAATACTTGATATAAAAGAATTAGCTAGTATTGCAAATGATATTTGCGGAGTTTGTAAATATGAAAAATCAAATAAAAGAATAGTAGCCGTCGTTGAATATCGCGATGGCAGTGTAATTGATGTAATAAGACAAGTCTAAAACAATTAAAGAATTTGAAAATTAATTTTCAAATTCTTTCAATGATTAATTACTGCATTCGTCTAATAAATAAGCAATATGTTGCCAAGACATATTAGTAGCATCGCTAAGTCCTACTTCGCAAGTACTAGATGAACTAAAGCCTCTTTTAACATTAGTGCTTGAATAAAATTTCTTAAAATTATTTGTAGCACTTATATTTAGCTTAGGAGTTAAAAAGCCTTTATATCCAGCAAATCCACAGCAGTATGTATCATTATCAATTACTATTTCATCAGCACATAATTTAGCTAAACTCATTATGCTATCTTCTATATGCATTTTTCTAGCAGCACACATAATATATAAGCCTATTGGCTCATTTACTTTTGTGATTTTTAATCTTGGAGCAATTACTTTGTATAAATATTCACTCAAATCATAAACTTTACCTTTATGATTTTTAACTACCTTAGCCGAACAGGCAGAATGATCAATCACAACGCTGCAATTTTGATTAGATAAATACTCATTTAATTTTGCTTCATTAGCAATTTGAATATTTTCATAATTCTCATAAGCCTTTCCACAGCATAAATCATTTGGAGCGTAGATTATTCCAATTCCTGCCTTTTTACATAGACTTTCAAATACTTCTTGAATGCTTCTTTTATCACTCATTTTTGCATTAGGCTTAAATGCTTTATTTAAACAACTTGTAAAATATATAACATTTTCTTCTTGAGTATTTGTTGAATACTTATAATCATTTGCTCTAGGCAAGTAATTTCTACTTTGTGGTAAATTAAATGTAGCTAGTAAATTATTTAATTTGTAATTATCAAATTTATTAGCAATTTTTAAAGAAGTTTTTGCTAGAGCTAAAGTAGTTTCGTGGTGATTATAAGCAAAATTACCAATAATTCTTGAAATAGCTCCTTGATTTGCTTTTCTATATTTTAAGCTAAAATCAGCAAAATTAATACCTAAAGGACATACCATAGAACAAACCCCACAAGCAGCACAGGTAGTATCTACATAAAAATTATAAAGCTTTTTCATATCTTTTAATTTTTTCTTGCTATCTTCGTCGTTTAATTCTTCTAAACTCTTCATCTCTTTAAGCACTGCAATTCTTTGTCTAGGGCTTAGGCTGATTTCATTTGATGGACAAAATCTCTCACAAAATCCACATTCCATACATAAATTTAAAGCTTCATCAACAGGGCTTTGGTTTTTGATATTTTTCTTATAAATATCTTTATCTTTTGTAATAATTACATCAGGATTAAATATATTATCTTTATCAAGAATATCTTTTATCTTGCAATTTATAGCATAAGCTTTTTTACCCCACTCAATCTCAACAAAAGGTGCAACCATTCTTCCTGTGCCATGCTCTGCTTTGATACTTCCACCAAAACTAGCTACTACACTTGACATTTTTTCTACTAATTTTGCAAAATTTTCAAATTCGGTTTTGTCATTTAAATTAGGAGTGATGATAAAGTGAATATTTCCAGCTAATGCGTGACCAAAAATAATACCTTCAAAATTAAATTCTTTAAATAAATCTTGAATAGCACTAATACCATTTGCTAAATCTTTTATCTCAAAACACACATCTTCAGTAATAACAGTAGCTCCAACAGGTCTTTTACTAGCTGCTATTGGTAAAAGCGCTTTTCTAATCTTCCACCATAAATCATATTCGCTTTTTTCTTTAGAATAATATGATTTAAAAGTTTTACTTGAAAGCTCTTTAATTTTAACTATATTTGCATTTAAAACTTCTTCATTATCGCTTTCAGTTTGAATTAATACACAGGTATTATTGTCTTTTATATCACTTAATAAATCTTTTAATTCATCATAACTACTAGCAGCTTTTAAACTAGCATAATCCATAATTTCAGCTGAATTTATAAAATCATATTTTGCAAATTCACTAATAGTATTTGCAGCGTCGCTAATATCATTAAAAAACAATAAAGCACAGGCTTTATAAGGTAAATCATCAATAGTTTTAAGTCTTGCTTCACTAACAAAACCTAAAGTCCCTTCACTACCTACAAATAAATGAGCTAAAATATCTATTTCATCATCATAATCAATGAAAGAATTTATAGCATAGCCTGTTGTGTTTTTGATTTTAAATTTGCGTTTAATTAATTCATATAATTCGCTATCATTTTTAATCTCTTCTTTAATAGCTCTAATTTCATTAATTAAATTAGCGTGAGTTCTTTTAAATTCTTCCACATTTGCTTTATCTTTAGTATCTAGGATAGTTCCATCATTTAATATCACTCTAATACTATTTAAAGTTTTATAAGAATTATCCTTAGTTCCACAGCACATACCACTTGAGTTGTTAGCAACAATACCACCAATTAAAGCTGAATTAATCGTAGCAGGGTCTGGGCCAATTTTTTTACTTAATTTAGCTAATGATAAATTAGCATTAACTCCAACAACACCACAACCTAAACTAATCTCGCTAGCATCATCATTTATAGCGATTTTTTTGAATGCAAACTTAATTACTACTAAAACACTATCCGTTGAGCTTTGACCACTTAAGCTAGTTCCTGCTGCTCTAAAGTTTAATGGAGTTTTATATTTATTTGCTAGTCTAATTATTTCTTGTATTTCGCTCTCATTTCTTGCTATTACTACTATCTTAGGGACATATTTATAACAAGACGCATCAATTCCGTAAGCAAAACATCTAAGATAGTCATTAAATATCCTATCTTTAAACATATTCTTAGCTTCATTATAAAATAATTCATAATTATTCATATTATTTCTCCTTTTTTCTTCGTTAATCAAATTAATGTTATTTTACATAAATTATTTGGAATTTAAAAAAGAATTTAAAAAAAAATTTTTAATTAAAGGATTAATATGCTTACAAGTTTTATTATCTTAGCCATTGTTTTATCAATTCTAATTGGCTATAAAACTCGTTTAAATATAGGATTTTTTGCAATTATATTTGCCTATATTATCGGTGCGTTTTTTATGGATTTAAAGCCTAAAGAAATTATTTCTTATTGGCCTGTTTCTATATTTTTTGTTATTTTTGCGGTTTCGTTATTTTATAATTTTGCAAGTGTTAATGGGACATTAGAAAAACTAGCTGCATTTTTGATTAAAAAATTTGAAAATTATCCGTATTTTTTACCTTATGCTATATTTTTAGTATCGGCTTTAATTGCTGCAATGGGTGCTGGATTTTATAGTGTTTTAGCTTTTATGGCTCCAATTACTTTTTTACTCTGCGAAAAAACAGGTCTTGATAGAGTTGGTGGAGCTATGGCTATTAATTATGGTGCTTTAGGCGGGGCAAATTTCCCAACTTCTCAAAGTGGAATAATATTTCGCTCTCTTATGGAAAAATCAAGTATAAATCCCGATATTGCATTTTCTAATGCTTTTGTGATATTTTTATTTACTTTTATTTTGCCTATTTTTGTAATCAGTCTTTTTGTATTTAAAGCAAAAAAATCTAATATAAAAATAGAATTATTAAGCGAAAAAATTACTTTTAATGATAAACAAAAAACCACACTAATTTTAATGGCACTTATGATGGTTTTTGTATTAGCATTTCCTTTATTACACATAGCATTTCCCAATGAAAAAACTATAACTTTTATAAATTCTAAAATAGATATAGGATTAATAGCTATTGTTTTTGTAGCTATATCATTGCTTTTAAAATTAGGAGATGAAAAGCAAGTTATAGCACTTATTCCTTGGGGGACTTTGATTATGATTTGCGGAGTTGGGATACTTGTTAGCATTGCTACTAAAGCAGGTGTGATTAATCAATTATCAGGCTTTGTAGAAAGCAATGTGCCAAAAATAATTGTCCCTATTATGATGATGATAATTGCAGCTATTATGTCGCTATTTTCTAGCACTTTAGGAGTGGTTACTCCTGCGCTTTTCCCACTTGTGCCTACATTAAGCAATGCAAGTGGGTTTAGTGAAGTTGTGCTATTTACTTGCATAGTAATTGGAGCACAAGCTAGTGCTATTTCTCCATTTAGCTCTGGAGGTTCATTGGTTTTAGGAGCGATTGCAAACGAGCATAAGGATAGTTTATTTAAAGGCTTACTTGTAAGAGCAATTCCTATAGGTTTTATAGCAGCATTACTTGCTGGGATTATTGTTATGAATATTTTTTAAGGAAGAATTATGTATATAGATACTCACGCTCACATTTTTAGAGCAAATATAAGTTCGGCTAATGTAGTTAGATATGTGCCAAATTATGATGCAAGTTGCGAACAATATTTGGCTAATTTAAAGGAATTTAATTTTTCTTATGGTGTTTTAGTTCAGCCTAGTTTTTTAGGTTTTAATAATTCATATTTATTACAAGCTTTAAAAGAGCATTCTAATTTAAGGGGAATTGTGGTAATTGACCCTAATAATATTAGTGATTTAAAAGAAAAAAATGTCTGTGGATTAAGGCTTAATCTAATAGGAAAAGATAAGCCTAATTTTGATGATTATAAAGAAGCTTTAGAATATATTAAAGAATTTAATCTTCACATAGAATTACATAAAGAATTAGATAAATTATTATTTATCATTGATGATTTAGCTAAATATGATGTAAAAATTATGATTGATCATCTTGCAAGACCTAATAAAGATACTTTTAAATTATTAGATGAGTTTAATAATTATAAAAATTTAGATATTAACTTTAAAGTAAGTGGTTTTTATAGATTAGATGAAGATTTAGCGTTTAGTAAAGATGTATTTGATAAATTAAGCGATATTTTTGATATAAAACGCTTTGTTTATGGAAGTGATTGGCCGCATACTAATTACGAAAGCAAAATAAATTATCAAAAAGCTTTAGATGATTTTTTAAAAGTTACTAATGATAAAGCTAAAATTATATTACAAGATAATGCTAAAGAACTTTTCTTTATATAAATATTTTTAATTCTTATTTAATTTAGTTAAATAAGAATTATTTTAAACTTAATATGAAAAGTCTAATCTAAATGATAAACTTCTTTCATATTAAGCCATTTTTGACCTGCATAGCCAAGTGATATTTGGCAAGGGTCTGTGCAAGCCCACCACTTACGAGTATTCTCATCAGCTGCCATTTTTGCCATATCAGCTTCGTAATCACTCCCTACATACTCAAAATAAGCAAATAAATACTCGCCAAAATTATAAATTGAATAATTACGAATATTACAAGCCTTTATCATCTCATTTACACCTTCCATAGGGTTTGCGTGAAGTCTTTCGTATTCAGCTAATTTTTCCGGAATAACTTTTATAATTTGCCCAAATCTTTGCATTTTAAATCTCCTTTATTTTATAAATTTCTTTTGCGTTTAAATAAAAAATCTTTTCTTTTAAATCATCACTTTTAAAATGATTTTCAATTATTCTAATCCATTCATTTGGTTTTAACTCACTTACAGGATAGTTTGAGCCAAAACAAATTCTACTTTCTCCAAAAATATTAAATGCCATATCAAGTAATTTTGAATAATCCTTACCTAAAATAAAATCATCTTGACAAGATAATTTCATATAAATATTTTCTTTTTTAGCAATTTGCCTTAAACTATCTTCGCCGCTAAAATCCTTAATATTTGCAAAATGATTAAAGATAATTCCTGATTTAAATTCCTTTGCAATTTTACTAAAATTACTTAGCTCATCTTCGTTTATACAAACTTCAAACATTAAATCATTTGCATTTACTAGATTAATAGTCTTTTTAAACTCACTGCCTAAGCAATATCCACTTGGCTTTGTATGTAAAACTTCTCTAAAACTAGCACCACCTATCGTAGCAAGGCATAAAGCAAGTAATTTTTTATGTTGAAAGCTAAGCATTTTTGCACTCTCTTGGCTAGGATTATTAGCATTTATTTCTACATAAACCCCACCTAAAAAATCACTTTTGCTAAACTCACCTAAATATTCATCAAAAGAAAAATCTCTTTGCAATCTAGTTGGGGCGTTTTGCACCCAACTAATATCATTTTTATCCCATATATGAAAATGCGTATCAATTATTTTCATGACTTTTTAGTCCATAAAAAGCTATATAATGCTACATATAAAAAGCAAGGAGCTAAAGCTAAAAATCCCGCACCTGTGCCATAACTATCATTTATTGAACCCATAATTGTAGGCATTATTGCACCACCGCAAATACTCATTACTAATATTGAGCCACCAAGTTTTACTTGATTTAATGGCAAATCCTTTGTAGCAACGGCAAAAATAGTAGGAAAACTAATGCTCATAAAGAAAAATACTAAAATTAAAGCATAAACACTAATCATTCCATCAGCAATATATAAATAAAAGCACAATGCAACATTTATTAATGAATAAAGCCCCAAAATACTCTCGCCTTTAAATTTTTTCATAAGTGGAGTTGTAACAATTCTTCCTATCATAAACGCAACAAGTGCAGCTGAGAAAAAATATGCTGATTTTTCATCGCTTAAAGCTTTTTCTCCTAAACTTGCTGTATGTTCTACTGCGTAATTTATAAAAAACGCCCCCGCTCCAACTTGAGCTGCAACATATAAAAATTGAGCTAATACGCCTAAGTTAAAATGTCTATGTTTAAATACATCGATTGATTTTGAGTTGTCTTTATACTCTACTTCTTCACTTACTTCGCTACCTTCTGGAATTTTATTAAACACAAATGCAAGTAAGATTAAAAACACTACTAAAGCAATTCCTACATAAACCATTTGCACATTAAACATATTTTCAAGTAATGCTTGTTCTTTTTCTGCAGCACTTGCATTTTCGCCACTATGAGTGATTGATAAGAATAAACTTCCACCAATAATAGGTCCAACAAATTGTCCAAAACCATTAAAGCTTTGAGCTGCATTAATTCTAAATGAAGCGTTTTTCTCATCTCCTAGCTTTGTCATATAAGGATTTGCATTAGTCTCAAGTGCTCCAAGCCCGCACGCAAGAACGAAAAATGCAAATAAAAACATAGAAAAACTAGCCATATTAGTTGCAGGAATTATTAGTAAGCAACCAATCGCATAAAGTGCTAGTCCTGTAATAATCCCAACCTTATAAGAAAATCTTGAAGCAATCCAGCCAGCAGGTAGTGCCATCACAAAATACGCCCCAAAATAAGCCATTTGCAAATAGCCACTATTTTGTTGAGTAATGCCTAGATGATTTTGAAAGTTTTTATTCATAACATCAACAAGTCCATAGCTAACACCCCATAAGAAAAATAATGAAGTTACTAAAATAATTGCAATTTTTACATTTTTATTCATTTTCTCTCCTTAATTTTCCCAGTTTAATGCACGATCAAGATGCATATAACCACCATCTGGAGTTAAAATCTGCCCTGTTGTGTGAGATGCTCTTGGGCTTATTGTAAATACCGCAGTATCAGCTATCTCTTCGCAAGTTGTAAAGCGATGACCTAGTGGAATAAATTTTGCAATTTCTTGATATTGTTTTTCAGGGTCAGAGAAATTTTTAATCCATTTTTCATAAAGCGGAGTCCAAACTTCAGCAGGGCAAATACAATTTACTCTAACATTATCAGGTGCAAAAGCGCAAGCCCACTCTCTTGTCATAGCTATTTGAGCGCCTTTTGCGCTTGCGTATGCTGTGGTTCTTCCTTGACCTGTGATACCTGTTTTACTTGAGATATTTAAGATACTTCCTTGCTCTTTTTTAATATATGGAAGGCAGCACTTTGTCATTTCATAATAATGAAATAAATTGCTATAATAACTTTTAATAAGCTCTTCAGTTGTAGCACTTTCAATATGAAGATTATCATTCATACCTGCATTATTAACAAGTGCATAAATTGAGCCATATTTAGCCACAATTTGCTCTACAACTGCACTAATATCTTGCCATTTTGATAAGTCTAATTGATAAAAGCCGTAATTTGGGCAAAGTGCTTTAATTTTGCTTTCAAAATCACTATCAAGCTTAGAGCGAGATACGATAACAGGAATTGCACCTTCATTAGCTAAGCAAATACTAATGCCGCCACCAATACCTTTTCCACCACCTGTAACAACTACAACTTTTCCTTTTAATCCTAAATCCATAATTTCTCCTTATTTAATATTTGTGTAAGATTTTTTTAAATGTATTAACATAAGCACTCCTAAGAATGCGACCAAACATAAAGCAATTAAACCTGCATAAGAGCTATTAAATTGACTTTCGGCATAATTTTTTAAATTAGGTGCTACAAAACCACCAAGATTGCCTAAAGCCCCAATCAATGCTATTCCTGCTGCTGCTCCTGTGCCTTTTAAGATTTGAGTTGGTAAATTCCAAAAAATAGGCTGAATCGCTATAAAACCAACAGCTGCTAAAGATATGAATAAAATAAATAAAGCTAAAGAATTTATAAATACAGATAAAAACATACTAACAACAGCTAACAATAATAATGCAATGCTAAAAGAACTCCAAGCTCTTAATTTATCAGCATAACTTGTAATAATAGGTAGAGCAATTAATACAACAGCCCAAGGAATTGCACTAATAATTCCAACCTTTAATCCAACATTTGTCCCTAAAAAATGTGAAACTTGAGTAGGTAAATAAAATAAAACCCCATAAACACTAAGCTGAATTGCAAAATAAACTAAAACGAATTTCCATACAATAATTGATGATAAAGCTTTGCTAGAATTTAATTCTTCTTTATTATTTTGTTCTTTTTCAAGTTCAGCAATTAAAATTGCTTTTTCTTCTTCGCTTAACCATTTAGCATCTTCAGGTTTACTTGCAAGTTTAAAATAAGCATAAAAACCAACTATAACAGTAATAGCACCTTGGATAATAAACATCCATTGCCAATTTTTAAACCAAACGCTAGGTGCATAATCTAATATAGCCCCTGTAATTACGCCACCAAGCATTAGTGCAAGAGGTGCTCCTAATTGATAAAACCCATAAGCTTTTGACCTATAAATAGTAGGGAAAAAATAACTAAGATATAAAATAACCCCTGGGCTAAATCCTGCTTCGCTAAGCCCTAATAAAAATCTTAGAATATAAAAACTTGTTTCATCTTTTATGTAAATCATAGCCATACATACAAGTCCCCAAGTTATCATAATTCTACTTAGCCAAATTTTTGCCCCTAATTTATGCAATAATAAATTTGATGGAATTTCAAATATCGCATAGCCTATAAAAAATATCCCTGCACCTAAAGCATATGCAGCCTTGCTAATACCAGCGTCTATTTCTATATAATCTTTTACATAAGCAATGTTTGATCTATCTAGCATTGCTAAACAAAACATTAAAAGTATTAAAGGCATTATCTTTAAATACATTTTATTAACTATTTTTTCCATAAATCCCCCTTTATTTAAGACTTAGCAAGTTGTTGCTAGTCGCCAAACGCTAAAATCATTTTGTTTATTGATTTCTGCTTTTGTTAATTTGCCTTCACTAATTTTTACAATTAGCTCTATTAATTCATCTCTAATATCTTCTTTACTCTTATTGCCATCTACGATTTCGCCTGCGTTTAAATCAATCACATCAGCCATATTTTTCGCACAAAAATTATTTGTGCTTAGCTTAATCGTTGGAGTTACAGGGCTTCCTGTTGGAGTTCCACGACCTGTAGTAAATACAACTAAATTAGCTCCACCCGCAACCATAGCACTAAGCTGCTCTATATCATTTCCTGGAGTATCCATAAATGTAAGACCTTTTTTAGTAACTGGCATTGCATAATCAATCACATCTACAACTTTGCTTGTCCCTGCTTTATAAACACAACCAAGGCTTTTTTCTTCAATAGTAGTTAGCCCACCTGCTATATTTCCTGGACTTGGATTTGCACCACGAATATCTGAGCCACTATTTTTTACATTTTCTTCAAAGCCATAGATTTTTTCATATATCTTTTTCTCAACTTCAGCATTAATTGCACGCCTTGCTAAGATATTTTCAGCTCCTATTAGCTCGGTTGTTTCAGCTAAAATTACAGCTCCACCATTCTCTACTACATAATCACTTAAACTTCCTAAAGATGGATTTGCACTAAGCCCACTATAAGCATCACTTCCGCCGCATTCAGTACCTAAGATAATATCGCTAAAATCACCTTCACTTAATTCACATTTACTAGCATTTTCAAGCATATCTTTAACTATTTTTATGCCTTCATTTGTTGTATTTGTAATACCACCTAGCTCTTGAATACTAATTGCTCTTATATCTTTATAAGGAGCTAAACTTTTTGCTAATTCTTTAACAGAATTTGAACTAATAGTCTCACAACCAAGCCCAACTACAAGTGCTGCATATACATTAGGATTTGCACAATTTCCAGCCATTAGCATTCTTGTTTGCTCTGCATCAAAATCAAGCTGACTACATCCGTGCTGATGAGTTACATATACAGCTTCAGGACACGCTTTAGCAATGTTTTCTACGACCTTATTAGCACATACAACGCTAGGAATTATTAAGACCTTATTTCTTAAGCCAAACTTGCCATCTTCTCTTCTATAGCCTTTCAAAATTACTTTTTCGTGTTTTGAATCTTGTGCATTTAGATTTTTCTTATTTGCACTTTCTTGACTTAATCTTAAAGCATTTTCTAATTTTGAACTATCACAGCTATCTCCCCTACCACGAACGCCTTCGGTGTTGGTTGTATGAACCCACTCGCCTTTTTTTATATCAATACTTGCTGCTCCTATTACTTCGCCGTATTTAATGATAAAATCACCTTTTTTAATATCAGTTAAAGCGAATTTATGTCCGCTTTTAATATCATTTAATAAGGTAACTTCATTAAAAACTTCGCCTTTATTTAAATCACTTATTGCAGTTGCAACATTGTCAATTTCACTAACTTTTAAAAATCTATTTTTCATAACACACTTTCTATATTTTTAACTAATTCTTTTGCATATTCGAATTTTTCATCAAGTGCTTTTAAGGTCTCTTCGCTTAGTGGGTGAATGCTTTTGTTTGCAAAAGCAAAACCACGAGCTTTCAGTAAAAGCGCAAAGCCCATAGGAAATGATAAGCTCATTCCAAATCTAATAGCTGGTAGCAAGGCTTTTTGAAGCTTGATTGCTCTTTCATAATTTTTCTCATTATATGCTTTATAAATCGCACTCATAACGTCAGGGAAAACACATCCTGCACTTGTCATTGAACCTTTTGCACCCATCATTAAAGCTCCAAAATAATGCTCTTCACGACCCACAAATACATCAAAATCACTTGGCACAACATCTAAAATATGATTTAGCAACAAAGCATCTCCGCTACTATCTTTAATACCTACAATATTTGGTAATTTGCTTAATTTTTCAATTAGATTTAAGCTCATTGCAGGTGCAAAAAGTGGAATATTGTAAATATAAAGTGGGAGTTTTACTTTTGCTTGTAAGTCTTTTACATAAGTATAAAGCGTATCATCATTAAACTTATAATAATATGGCATCATAAGTAAAAGCGCATTAGCTCCTTTTATATAAGCTTCGTTTGCAAGGTCTAAGCTCTCTTTATAAATACAACTTCCTATCCCACAAATAACAGGCACTTTATTATTTGTAGCTTTAATTGAAAGCTCTAGCATTTTTACTTTCATTTCATATGGCATTGCTTGAGAATCTCCCGCACTACCATTACAAAACAAACCATTAAGTCCTTTTTCAATGCCCCATTCGCACATCTTTAAAAACTCAACTTCGTTAATACTTCCATCATCTTTATATGGTGTATATAAAGCTGGTAAAGTTCCTTTTAAAATTCCCATAATTTCTCCTTAATTTTGTATATACAAAAAAATTAAATTTTATTTTTTGTATTTAAGAAAGAATATGCAAAAAATGATAAAAATTATGAAAAATAAATTAAATAAAATTAATTTTTTTGAAAAAGTGTTACTTTTTGTAAATTAAAATTTATATTTTGTATATACGAAAGAATTTTTATTAAATTTTTCTTTTGTAAAATATATAAATTTTAAAACTAAAGGCAAAAAATGATATATTTACCTAATGAATTAAATAAAATCAGCAAAAATGTTATAAGTTCTAACTATCTTAATTTATGTTTATATGAAACTAGAAAAAATGATGATTATTATGAAGTATTATTTGATGATTATGCTCTTGTTTTTATAAATGATGGATATAAAATGATACATACTAAAAAGCAAGATTTTACAATTAATAAAAACGAGATTTTGTTTTTTACAAAAGGCTCATATCTGATAAAAGACTGCGTAGAAAATAACTATTATAATTCAATTATAATTTGTTTTAAAGAAAGTATTTTAATAGAGCTAATTTATAAATATAAAGCCCTTTTAAATAGCAATTTTACAACCAATGAGCATATTTTTAAGCTAAATTCTAATGAATTATTAAGCTCAATTTTTACATCATTTTTACCTTGTTTTAGTTATAAAACCAATGAAGATATTTTAAAATTAAAATTTGAAGAATTATTTTTAGCCCTACTTTATAGTAAGAATAATCAAAGTTTTTTATCATTTTTAAAGACCATAATTACTAATTTTAAACTATCTTTATATCAGATATTTTCATATTGTGAGCAAGATTTTCAAAGCGTAAATGATATGGCAAAAATATCTAATATGTCCTTAACTACTTTTAGCAAAAACTTCAAACAAAGTTTTGGAATTAGCCCTAAAGAATGGCTTGATAATAAAAAATTTGAAAAGGCAAAATTCTTATTAGAATTTTCAAATAAAAACATTACAGAAATATGTTTAGAAGTAGGATTTAACTCCCCTGCTTGGTTTATTTCACGCTATAAAAAAAGATATAATAAAACCCCAAAACAATTTCAAAAATCAAAAAACTTATATTTTTTACATTAAAACTATTAGAAATAAAATTCTTTTTTCCTTATAATTTTTCAAAAATTATTTAAGGAGAAAAGATGAAAAAATATATTTTAAGTATAGCATTACTTGCTAGTATGAATGCAATGGAAGTTAAAGAAATCAATGCTTTTGCTTCGCCTGAGAGTGTTGTGGCAAATAAAGATTATGTATTTGTCTCAAATGTAGGTCAAAAAATTGAGCCTTTAAACAAGGATTTAGATGGTTATATAAATATAATCTCAAAAGCTGATGATAAAATCAATGTATTTGTAAAGAATTTAAATGCTCCAAAAGGTATGAAGATTATTAACAATACACTTTATGTTGTAGATATTGATACTTTATACGGCTTTGATATAACAAGCAAAAAAGAAGTATTTAAGCTAGAAATTAAAGGCTCGGTATTTTTAAATGCAATTGAGAGCTTAGATAATAATACTCTTTTAGTAAGTGATACTGGCACTTATACGATTTTTGAAATCAATTTAAAAGATAAAAACTATAAAACTTTTATGAATATTGACAAAAATTATGGTGGTCCTAATGGCTTATTGATTGATAAAAATTCTTTATATGTTGTAGGGTATGATCCTAGTGAAAAAGATGGCGGAGCTATTTTAAAAATTGATTTAGCTAGTAAAAATATAGAAAAACTAAGTGATAATTTAGAGCAATTTGATGGAATTGTTAAAATTAATGATGATATTTTAGTATCTAGCTGGGGTAAAGAGCTAAATGGTTATATTTATAAACTTAATCAAAATAAATTAGAAAAACTAGATTTAAAAGCACTTAAAGGACCTGCTGATATGTTTTATGATAACTCTACAAACACACTTTTAGTGCCTGAAATGGCTAATAATTCTTTATTAAAAATCAAACTATAATTAGAATTTACTATGAGAAAATCTCTCATAGTAAATCAAAAACTTAAAGCATTTTTGACCTCATCGCTAGCCATTTCTATACTCCAAGCAGGTTCAAACACTAAATCAATATCAACACTATCTATTCCATCTACACTTAAAACAGAGTCTTTTACCCAAGTTATCAGTAAATCGTGCATAGGACAAGACTTAGTAGATAAGGTCATAGTGATTTTACAATATGAATTATCAATTTGTATATCATAAATAAGCCCTAAAGCTAAAATATCAAAACCCACTTCAGGGTCAATTACATTTGAAATTGCATTAATTACTTGCTTTTTCATTCTTTGCTCCTTTGTAATTTATATAAGTAAAAAAATTGATTACATTAATTAAAAGACCTATATTTAACGCTATATATAAATAAATTGATGAACTAAAATAAAGAGAAATTACTAAGCATATATTAATTAGCATAGTAAAAAAAGCTGCTTTTTTAATCACCATATCATCTAATAAAGGGACTTTTATTTTTCCGATTAATTTTGAAATAAAATGAAACCATATTAAAAATGGCAAAATCTTATAAATATGTGCGATTATAAAAGGTAAAATCGTTGCAAAAATTAATAATTTAATAGCTAAAGCATAGTCTAAAACATAAAATTCTCTCATCGCTAAAAACGAGCCAATACAAGCAAAAACAATATTTAAATTCCAATAATCTTTAGCCTTTCTTGTTCGTATTTTAAGTATATATAAACACCAAAATACAAAACAAGCTAGGGAAAAAATCGCTATACTTTTATGAAAAAATGCTAAAAAATACGCCACTAAACTAAGCCATAATAAATAATTTTTATGCTTATGAGTTAGTGCAAACATTGGCAATAATACACTAGCAGCACCTATACAAATAAACAAAATAAAACCTAACATAAAATATATATGAAGATGAAGAATTAGTTCATAGTCTAAATATATAAGCCCGTTTAAAATAAGCACAATTAAACCAGCACAAACTAAGCCTAATGCTAAAAAAACAACCCCACAAAATAAAGCACTTTTAGCAATATTATTAAAATCAAAAAATGATATTAAAAACAGCACAATAAAATAAAAAACACTTAAAATCATAGCAAATACGCTATATTTTAGTAATTCCAAATCATAATTTAAAAACGAATACATAATAAAGGCTAAAGAGATATTGCAAATAAAACTCACAAAAAATACACCTTTTATACTAAAGAATGCTTTTTCATAAATTACCGAGCTTAATTGATAAAGGCTACCTATTATTATATTTAAAGCAAATCCAGCAAAAAAACAATGTAAAAACGCTTTAAATTGATAACTCTCAAAATCATAATTTGAATAAGAAAATAAAAACATAAAAGCTAATAAATAGCAAAATGCAAATATAAAATAAATAGCCACCACTTTAAATGGTGGTGCGAATGCGTTTAACATAATTTAGCCCTTATGGATGGTCTTTACAAGCTTCATCAAAATTGCTATGCTCTTTAATTTTAGTAAATACTAGCCAAAAAAGTCCATCTTTTTGTGTAGTTTGAATATCATAATATGGCTTCACGCTAGGAAGTAAGCCTAAAGGATTTTTATGATTTAGCATAATTAATTTTTGATTAGGCTTTAAATTATTTAAGCCAACTCTAGCATTTATCATAGGTTCAGGTGGCATACACTGACTACTATCAAAAGCTAAATATTCATCATTCTCATAAAATTCAACCGTAGCATTTGCTAAACTAACTTTTTTCCAAGATTTAAAATCAAACATTTTTTCTCCTTTTTTCTCACTATTCTAAAAAAGTTTAAAAATTTTGACTTTGACTTAAGTCAATTTGAAGTTCAAAAAAAGAAAAATTAAATACTTAAATAAATTTTTAAATCAAATTCCTAAATATATATTTGCTATAATAAACCTTATTTTTACAAGGTTAAATATGAATATAAATCAAATAATTAATTTTAAATTTAATTTTAAAAAGATTTTATACAAAGCTTTATTTATTGTTTTTATAATAATTCCACTTTTATATATTTTAATTATGAGTTTATATTTATTAGAATTTAATCCACAAAAATATAGTAAAAACCCAGAAGCAAGTGAAAAATTTTTAACCGGATATTTATTTATTGATATTGCAAATACATTAAATATATTTTTTAAATATGATAGCTTTATTGTAAGACCTTTTTTAAATATAGCTAAAAATTATTATGATGAAGGTAAAAAGCTCTTGCCAGATGATAGTATTGAAGATATTATGTGGTGGGTTTTGTATTATAAACGCATGTATGGTTTAACTAAAAAAACACAAGATTATAGTATGTTAGACAAGCTAAGCTACGATGATTATCAAGAAATCTATGAAATGATAAAAAGAGTGCCTTATGGCAATATTTATTATGATGTGGATATTATGACAGAATATAGACTATCTAATATGCTTGGTTTGGTTATGCTATATATGTCTCATTCTCCACATAAAAGGTCATATGAATATTATATAAAAGATTATGATAAAGCAAGTGAAATTTATGAGCTTTTAAATATAGCTTTTAATAAATACTATTCATATCAAGCAGAGAAAAAATTTAATTACGCACTATACCTAGAAGTAGTCATAGATATCTTAAGAACTTCAGCATTTAAATATTATAGTGAAAACAATTACTACGATGGAACTTCAAAAATAGATGTTACTGATATACCTTTACCTGATTATATTTGTAATGCTACAGACACAATAAAAATTAATGAATACTTTAAAAAAGCTATTTTATTTACAGATAAAAGTAATGTATATATAAAAAATATCTATGATGGTCCGGTTAATTATTTATATGCTTTACATAAATATTGCCCAGAAGATAAGGAAATAAGATACAGAATGCTCAATGTTATTGTTAATAAATTTCAACCAATGTATAAAAAAGGAGAATTAAATGATAGATGAATTGCTTATACTAGCAATATTAAAAAGCTTTTGAATATATTTTGCATTTATTTTTAGCTGAAGACCACGAAGCCCAGCACTAAGCACAAAATACTCAAGCTCTAAAGCTCTTTCGTCAATAAATCTAACATAATCTTTTTTCATACCAAAAGGCGAACAACCGCCCCTAATATATCCTGTTTTATCCTTTAATTTATCAAGTTTTAAAAGGCTTAAGGATTTTTCTCCTACTGCCTTTGCAAAAGATTTTAAATCTATTTCTAAATCCCCTTGAATACAAGCAACATACAAGGCATTTTTACCCTCGCAAACTATGGTTTTGTAAATATATTTAATATCAATTCCTGTCTTTTTTGCTACGCTAATTGCTGATAAATCATCATCTACTTCATAGCTTAATAATTCATAATCTATTTTTAAAGTATCTAAAAACCTTGCTGCATTAGTCTTTTTAATCATTTGCTATTCTCTGTCCGAATTTAATCGCACCAACTTGGCATTCAAGTTTTAAATCATCGCCTAAGATTAAAATAGTAGAACCCATCAAAAATCTTCCTAGCATTTCGCCTTTTTTTAAGCTTACATTATCATAGTTTTTCTCATAATCACTTGCATTTTTCATATTAGTTTGCACGCTTGTATCAAAATCAAATTCCATCTTGCCAACATTTACAGCTCCTACAAAAACCATATAAAAAATATCTCCACTATCTTTTTTGCAAGTTAAAACCACACGCTCATTTCTTGAATACAAATTATCATGCTTACTAAGTGCTTTTAAATTAACGCTAAAAAGCTCCGCACAAAAATATTTTAGATTTAAAACCTGCATATTACAAGGACTATGATAATTGTGATAATCCCTTGGACTAAGATAAATATTTAAAAAATCAAGCTCATTTTTAGGAGTAAAACCTAAAAGCTCTTTAATATCATAATCTTTACCTTTTATACTAAATGCCTTTAAATTTGAGCTTTTTGCATAACTTAAAATAGTGCCATCACAAGGACTTATAAAGCCGCTTTCAAATTCTCTTGGCTTTATTAATCTTCTAGTAAAAAGAGCTAATAAACTATCGTATTCTTTATAATCTTTAAACTCATCTAAAGGTATATTAAAATGCTTTACATAAGTTTTGTTTATATAATTTTGCATAATTTTTGGATATTTTATGCTTACTAATTTACCAAAAATTCTTGAAATTGTTTTTCTCATTATATTCCTTAAAGTCTAATTATTACTATTTCACTAGGTGCTAAAAAGCGTATAGATGGACCCCAAAATCCAGCACCACTACTAACATATAATTTAGTTTTTTTACCGATTTCATAAAGTCCGTGCAAAAATCCTTGCTGCATTAAAACAAAAATACTAAATGGGAAAATCTGCCCTGCGTGAGTATGCCCTGATAAAACTAAATCAAATCTACTCAAATCAAATTCCTTAGCTACAACAGGTTGATGAGCTAATAAAATATTGTATTTAGTATCATTAAAATTTTTATAAATTGGGGCTAAATCCATTGGCATTCCATATTTTGCACCCTTTAAATCATTTATACCACTAAGCACTATTTTGCCTAAATCTATGCTTTCATTTTCTAATACTTTTATATTAGTTTGCTTTAATTTTGCTATGATTTTTGTAGCGTCGTGGTAGTATTCGTGATTGCCCGTTACATAAAAACAAGGCTTATTAAAGGTATTTAATAAATCCAAATAATCAATATCATCTATGTTAGTATCTATTAAATCCCCAACAATTACTACATAATCAACTTCTTGTTCGTTGATTTTTGCGATTAATTTTTCTAAAAAATCTTTATGCAAATTCTTGCCTAAATGCACATCACTTATCATTGCGATTTTTATTCCTAAATTAGCATTTAAATCTACATATTTAATAGGTGGAATTTTAATTGCCTTAAATATACCTTGTAAAAAACACCCAAATGCAACAAATAAAACACCTAAATCACAAATTAATTTTAAAGTTTTTCTTCTATTTGTGTCTATATTTTTTACGCTTTTAAAGGCTATAAATTTAACAATATCATAAATTAAAGCGATTAAAAAGAAGAAGAAAGAAAAACCCAAAAGAATTGATAAAGTAGTATAAAGAAAATCAGGCAAAAAATTAGCTCTCATAGAGAACAAAAACACAACATTAGATATAAACAAAACTATGCAAACTACTAAAAAAAAGCCTTTAAATCTAGGGAAAATTACTCTAAATAATTGTCTATAAATATAAGCATTTGCAATAAAAACAGCAACGCAAAATGCAATAGCAAATAATAAATGGTGTAAGCTCATAATTAATTCTCGTAAAGTGATTTTAAATATTTTTCATCATGAATTATTAAGTTTTTATCATCATCAAAACTAATAATTCCATCATTTTTAAACTTAGCTAAAATTCTAGAAAAAGTCTCTGGAGCTAGATTTATAAATGAAGCTAATTGGATATGCTTTATGCTCTTAAATACTTCGCTTTGCTCGCAAACTAATTTAGCTAGCTTTGCTTCAGCACTTAAAATCATTTCATTATGAACGAATTCTGATAAATAAATTAACTTTTTTGAAATTCCACTTAATAAAGCTAGAACAAAATCAACCTTAGTTAAAAACTTATTTTTAAGCTCTTCAAAATCAATCTTAATCACTTCCCCACTATTTAAAAAACTAGCACTCGCAGGAAAAGGGATATTTTCAAAATTAGCTAATTCGGCTACAAAAGAAATCGGAGTTAATTTATGCATAAAAATTTCAGCTCCTTTTTGGTTGGTTTTATAAACCTTAATATTTCCTTTAATTAATAAGTGCAAATACTTACTACTTTCACCTTCCATAAATAGCATTTCGCCTTTTTCGTAGCTTTTAAGAATACAAATTTTTGCTAATTCTTCAAGCTCATTTTCGCTAAAATCTTTAAAAAAAGAAATTTTTTTTAATACTTCTTTCATTGGCACTCTTTTTACTTTCTTAAAATAGAATTATGAAAAATCATATCAAGGAATTACAAATGTTTAGATTTGCCCCATCACCTACAGGCGATATGCATATAGGGAATTTAAGGACTGCCGTTATTAATTATGTATGTGCGAAAAAATATAATAAAAAGTTTATTTTAAGGATAGAAGACACAGATACTGCTAGAAATATTCAAGGCAAAGAAGAAGAGATTAAGAGTATTTTAAATTTATTTGGGATTAATTGGGACGAATACTATGTGCAAAGCACTCATCTAGCAACTCATCAAAAATTAGCAGCAAAATTATTAGAAAATGGTTCTGCTTTTAAATGCTATTGCACCGAAGCTGAATTAGAAGAGAAAAAAGAATTAGCAAAAAACGAAAAAAGAGCTTATAGATACGATGGAACTTGCGAGAATTTAAAACAAGATTTAAATAAACCATTCGTAATAAGACTTAAAAAACCTAAAAACACAATCACTTTCAAAGATGAAATAAAAGGCGTTTTATCATTTGAGCCAAATGATGTTGATAGTTTTGTAATTTTAAGAGCTGATGGGACACCTACATATAATTTTGCATGTTCTATGGATGATATGTGCGAAGGAGTTAGCTTTATTATCCGTGGAGAAGACCATGTAAGCAATACTCCAAAACAAGAACATATAAAGGCGTCTTTAGGCTTTAATGAAAGTATGCAATATGCACATTTACCTATCATTTTAGACGAAGAAAGCGGTCAAAAAATGAGTAAAAGACAAGAGCATTCAAGCGTAAAATGGCTTTTAAATGAAGGCTTTTTGCCTGATGCGATAGCTAATTATTTACTAGCTTTAGGAAATAAAACCCCTGATGAAATTTTTACGATGGATAATGCAATTTCTTGGTTTGAAATAAGCAATATTTCTAAATCTCCGGCTAGATTTAGTATGGCAAAATTAAGATTTATAAATAGAGAACATATTAAGATTTTAGATGATGAAATTCTAGCTAGATTATTGTTTAAAGATGAGTTTTTAGCTAAGTTTAGCAATGTAAAAGTATTAGCAAAATTAGCAAAACTTCACTTAGAAGAAGCAAGCACTTTAAATGAAATTAGAGCTAAACTTAGTGGATATTTTCTACCATTTAATGTAGTTTTTGCTAACAATTTAGACTTTAGTGAGAGTGCGAAAATATTAAAAGCTGAATTAGAAAAATCAAACCTACCTAGCAAATACGAAGAATTTAAACTAAATCACAACGCTAATTTAAAAGGCAAACAATTATTTATGAGCTTAAGATTATTGCTTAGTGGTTCAGCTCACGGCCCTGAATTAGCACAAATTTATGAGATTATGCAACCTTGTATGAGCGAGTTCTTAAAGGTAAAAGATGAGCTTTGCTGATATTGTAGTTTTACTACTTGTATTGATAATAAGAGGACTAAATATTTATTCTTATTTAGTTATTGCCTATTGTTTATTTTCGTTTTTTCCACAAGCTTTTACAAGCCCTATCGGATATAAAATATACAATATTGTATATAAATTAGTAAGACCTGCCTTTGATTTAGTATATATGATAATACCGCCTAGATTTTTAAATATAGGTATGGTAAGTCTTGCTCCTATTGCTGTTTTCGTAGGAATACATTTATTACAAATCGGATTATTTGAATTAGTAAAAATCGTAAAAGGATTATTATGAAAAAATTAATTAGTATATTATTAATTGCTCAAGCTTTATTTTCATATACTTATGAAGAATTAAAAAATGAGCCAAACTCACTTGCTAAGGACTTTTTTTTATATAATTTATTAAAAAATAATGAGATAAAAAAAGAAGATTTAAAAGAATTTAAAACACATATTTTCCGTTTTGCTGGAGTTATGAAAAAAGAATATGAAAAACTAAGCAAAGATATTAAAGAAGAGCCAAAAACATTACCTGCTGATTCTTGCTATAATTATTCAATCAATTCTATAATGAACGCAGATGAAAAATGTCAGATATTTAGACTAAAAGAAATAAATTTTGCAAAAAAGTTAAGCAAAGAAAACCTAATAAAACTAGCAAATATTTATAAACAAAAAGATAAAAATCTAAGCTCGCAATTAAGCATATTAGCTAACAAAAACCCTGTGGCAGAAAGCATTAAAAAAGGTGATGGAAAAACCTTAATGAAGCTTTATTATGATGGATATAAGCTAGATGATTTTTCTCCAGGGCCACTTACTCGTGCTAGTATGATGGAACACCCTAATGCTTATAAATTTTTAAACTCAGCTATAGTAGATGATAAATATCCAAAAATAAAAGAAAAATTAGCAAGTCTTGATAAAGAAGACGCTAAAGAAGATTTAGCATTTGTATTAGGTTTAAATGCACTTATGTTTAATAAAAATGCCTTAGCAGAAAAATACTTTTTAAGAGCTAATAAAACTTATAAATATAAAAGACCAAAGGATAATGCTTTATTTTTTGCTTATTTAGCTAGTAATAAAACTAGGCATTTAGATACTTTAGCAAATAGTGATGATTTAAATATTTATAGTATTTTAGCAAAAGAGCTAACAAACACACCATTACCGACCATCATCACACCAAATCCTACAAAAAGCATAGATTATCCTATAAATAATGCTTTAGTTCAAGCTAGATTTATGAATGACATTAAAAACGCTGATACTCAAAAGCTTAGTGAAATGCAAGAATATTTTAATACCAAAAATACTCAAGGACAATATCTAGTAATTAGCGATAAATTAAGTAATTTTAAAGATAATATTTATCCAATACCATTTCCTGAAGAATTAGCCAGTTATAGCGTAGAGCAAAAAGCACTAATTTTAGCTATTGCTAAACAAGAAAGCAGATTTTTACCAGCTTCTGTAAGCACTTCTTATGCTTTAGGTATGATGCAATTTATGCCTTTTGTAGCAAGACATACTGCTAAAGTTGATTTTAATGATAATGATTTTGATGTTACTCAAATGTTTGACCCAAAAATAGCTTATAAATTCGCAAACGCTCATATAAATACGCTTAAAAAAGGAGTTAAGCATCCTATATTTATAGCTTATGCTTATAACGGGGGCTTAGGATTTACTCAAAGAATGCTAAAAAAAGATTATATGTTTAATCCAAATTCTAAACTAAAATCATATGAACCATTCTTATCAATGGAGCTTGTGCCTTATTTAGAAAGTAGATTGTATGGTAAAAAAGTTTTAGCAAACTATTATATCTACCTAAAAATATTAGGTCAAAATGTAAAAATGAGTGATTTAATAAAACAAATAGATAAAAATCAATAATATAGGTATTTTTACCTATATTATCCTTAGCTTTTGCACTAAATTATAAGAGCTAAAAACCATTTAAAGCTTAAATACTAGTATAAAAAAACAATTCAAATGATTTTAATAACTTACTTTATAATAATTGATATATGCTTTGAATATTGCAGTAATAAAAAATAAATTATATTTTGGGTTTAAAATTGCTATCAAATGTTTTTAAAAATACTTAATTTTTATATATGCTTATTTAAAAACTATATGACTTATTTAAATTCTTAAAAATTATTTTATAAAATATAAGAACTCTTATTTTATATACTTTTCATACTTAATTGTAATTTACAAAATTAATTCAGAGCTTGCAATCTATTTTTGTGTAAAAATATAATATTTACTAAATTTTACCATCAATAAAAATAAACATTAAAAGATATTTTAAATTAAGATAAATTAGGAATTTCAAATTGAAATTCCTAAAATTAAGGATAAATCCTTGTAAGACTAGTTTTTTAATAAATTATTATTCTACTTCTGCATCTACTGCATCATCTTTTTCGCTTTTTTTAGCGTCTTTGCTATCATCTTTTTTGTAAAGATTTTCAGCTAATTTATGACTTGCGTCGCTTAGTTTTTTCATTTTCTCATCTATTTGAGCTTTTGTTGCGTTTTCATTATTTACTACATCATTTAGCTCATTTATTGCACCTTCAATCTCTTGTTTAATTGCAGGTTCTACTTTATCTCCTAAATCATTTAGACTTTTTTGAACTTGATGAACTAGGCTTTGAGCTTGATTTTTCGCATCTACTACTTCTCTTCTTAATTTATCAGCTTCTTTGTTTTTCTCAGCTTCGTTTATCATATTTTTAATCTCTTCATCACTTAATCCGCTTGAACCTGTGATTGTGATATTTTGAGCTTTACCACTTGCTTTATCTAATGCACTTACCGTTAAAATACCATTTGCGTCAATATCAAATGTAACTTCAATTTGCGGCACACCTCTTGGAGCTGCTGGGATACCTTCAAGATTAAAATTACCAAGAGATTTATTATCACGGCTAAACTCACGCTCACCTTGTAAAACATTAATAGTAACTGCACTTTGATTATCTTCTGCAGTTGAGAATGTTTGGCTTTTTTTAGTAGGAATTGTTGCACCTTTTTCTATGATTTTACTCATAACTCCGCCTAAAGTTTCAATTCCAAGACTAAGTGGAGTAACATCAAGTAAAAGCACATCTTTTACATCACCTTGAATAATTCCTGCTTGAGTAGCAGCACCCATTGCAACAACTTCATCAGGATTTACGCTTTTATTTAGTTCTTTTCCAAATACTTTTTTAACTTCTTCTTGAACTAAAGGCACACGAGTTGAACCTCCAACCATTACTACTTCCTTAATCTCGTTTTTGCTAATTCCTGCTTCACTTATAACTTCATTGATTTTTGTGATAGTTTCAGCCACAAGTGAGTCAATCATTCCTTCAAATTGAGCTTTTGTGATTGTTTTTACAAGGTGTTTTGGACCTGTTGCATCAGCTGTAATGAATGGTAAATTCACTTCAGTTTGATTTGTGCTTGAAAGCTCTTTTTTAGCGTTTTCTGCTGCTTCTTTTAATCTTTGTAACGCCATTTTGTCATTTCTTAAATCAATTCCTTGCTCATTTTTAAACTCAGTTGCTAAGAAATCAATTAATTTATTATCAAAATCATCTCCACCTAAAAACGCATTACCACCAGTTGCTAAAACTTCTACAACACCATCACCAGTTTCTAAGATTGTAACGTCAAATGTCCCACCACCTAGGTCATATACTGCAATTTTTTCAGCACTTACTTTATCAAGACCATAAGCTAGAGCTGCTGCAGTTGGTTCGTTTATAATTCTTAATACATTTAATCCTGCGATTTGACCTGCTTCTTTAGTAGCTTTTCTTTGTGCATCGTTAAAGTATGCTGGAACGGTAATTACTGTATCAGTTACAGATGTTCCTAAATAGCTTTCAGCATCTTCTTTAAGTTTCATTAAAACTTTTGAAGAAATTTCTTGTGGAGTGTAAGTTTTACCTGCAATTTCTATCGCACAAGCACCATTTCTATCTACTATTTTATAAGGTAAATGTTTTGCCGCTTCTTTAGCATTGTCTTCATTCATCATAAGACCCATAATTCTTTTAATTGAATAAATTGTTTTTTCTGGGTTTGCTACTGCTTGGCGTTTTGCACTATCACCTACTAAAACTTCGCCTTTATCTGTAAATGCTACAATTGAAGGGGTTGTGTTTTTTCCTTCTTTATTTGGAATTACTTTTTTTTCTCCACGCTCATAAATTGCTACACATGAATTTGTTGTTCCTAAATCTATACCTATTGCTTTTCCCATATTTTTCTCCTTTTATTTTGATACGCTTACTTTACAAGCTCTAATTATTCTGTCATTTATCATATAACCCTTTTGAAACATAGCTGCAACACAATTTGGCTCAAGCTCTGCTTCAACATGCATCATAGCTTCGTGATAACTAGGGTCAAATTCATCACCTTCATTAGCTACGATTTCTTTAATTCCGTGTTTTGCTAGGATATTTTTAAATAAACTTAAAGTATTATCAATACCTTGTTTAAGTTGTTTTGAAAACTCATCATCTGCTTCAAAATTACTAGCATTTTCTAATGCGTCTAAAACAGGTATTAAATCCTTAAGCAATCCTTCTTGTGCATATAAAACAGCACTTTGCTTATCTTTTTCTAAGCGTTTTTTATAATTTTCAAAATCTGCATTAGCTCTAAGATAAGCGTCTTTTAATTTTGCAAATTCTTCATTTGCCTTATCAAGCTCTGCTCTTAAAGCAATTTCTTCATTACTTAACTCATTTTGTTCGCATTCACAATTTTCATTGCATTCGCAAACTTCTTCGTTATTTACTACATTTTCTTCTTGCGTGGCTTTTTCGCTCATATCGCCTCCCTTAATTGATTTAAAACATTTTCATAGTCTGTAAAAATACTACCTGCAATTATTAAAGAGCTTTTATTTTGCATATAATTACAATCTAATTTAACTCCCATAAAATCAGGTAAAAATAGCTCATCATAAATCAAGTTATTAGTAAAATAATCAAGTAACTTTAAATTCATAATAGAACTAAATGAAGAAAGTTTTACAATATTTGCAAAAATTTTTTCTCCACATATAAATTTAATTTTATTTTTAAAAGAATTTTCAATATCACTTAAAGTATTTATTAAATTTAATCTATATAAAATAGTCTTAATATCATTTATCTCGTATCCTTTTAACTGATTAAAAAGTATATTTAATTCATCATTAAAATCAATCAAAACCCTATTTTCTATAAAATCTAAAATAATAAATCTATTTTCAATGTTTAAAATATCATTTAAAAATATTTTTTTGTTATCAACAATAAGGAAAAACAAATCATTCTCGTTAGCAACTCTTAATAAATTTAAAGTTGAGTTTAATTCTAATTTAGAATTTAATTCATAATTAAAAAATTGCTTCCAATAATATTTCATAGCTTTTTGAGTAGGAATTCTTCCACCGCTTGCGTGAAGTTTTGAAATATAACCATCACTATCAAGTTGTTTAAAATAAACTCTTATAGTGCTTGCAGGAACATTCAAACTATCTTGCAATAACATAGAGCCAATTGGATTTTGCTCGCTTAAATAAGCTTTAATCATTTGCTCTAGTATAAAATCAGTTTTTTTACTCATTATCACTCATACCTTAAAATTGATAAGCAAATTATATCACTTGAGTTGTTAACTATCAAGTAACTATTTAGTCTAATACACTCAACTTAATTTAGTAAAATTATTTAACCATATATTTTATACATTATTTCGTATATATTTTATTTTTTAATGTATTAATTTAAGGATATTTTGTATTTTTTATATTTTTTTACAAATATAAACTCCGTTTTAGCGAAGTTTAATTTTTAAAATCGTATAATTTAAAAATGATTGAGACGAACGATATATTTAATTTATTACATAATGCGATAGAAAGTAAAGAAAATGGTAAGAAAATTTCTTTGCAAGCAATGTCGCAGCGTTTAGGATTACCTATGCGAACTTATCAAGACTGGCGTTTAGGTAATTCTAAACCACAAGCAGTAAAAGCTGTATTTACAATGCTTTGTGAATTAGATGATGATGAGTTATTATTTTTAATGTCTCGTATAAGAAAACAATTAAAGGATTAAAAGTGATTACCGAAAAGGAAAGAATAGAACTTGATATGATATTTAATAGTATTAGAACAAGTAAAAAAAATATAATAAAAAGATATTTAAAAAATATCTGCAAAAAACTTTTATATCCTCGTAAAAAGCAATATAATCATCAATTTAATTAATTTTCAAATTCTTTAACCTAAATTAAAGAATTTGAATCATATCTTAGATATTTTAAATTATTTTATTTCAATACTTTCAATAATATCGCCTTGGCGGATACTATCAAGAACCTTTAAGCCATCTTCATTATTAACTTGACCAAAAATCGTATGAACTCCATCTAAGTGTGGTTGTGCTGAATGACAAACAAAAAATTGAGAGCCACCAGTATCACGACCAGCGTGAGCCATAGATAAAGTCCCTCTTAAATGCTTATGTTCTTGATTTTTGCATTCACATTTAATATTCCAACCAGGACCACCTGTGCCTGTGCCTAAAGGACAACCACCTTGAATAACGAAATTAGGAATTACTCTATGAAATTTTAGACCATTATAAAATCCATTTTTTGCTAAATGAACGAAATTTAAAGTAGCTTGCGGGCTATCTTTAAATAAAGTTAATTTCATATCACCTTTATTTGTCTTAATAATAGCTTCATTAATATTTTCTAAATCTGCAAAATTGTCATATACCTTTAACATAATTTTTCCTTATTCTATATTTGTATAAACTGCTTGAACATCATCATCTTCTTCAAGCTTATCTAATAATTTTTCAAGTTCAGTGATTTGCTCTTCACTAAGACTTATTGGATTGTTTGGGACATATTCAAGTCTTCCACTAACAAGCTCTAATTTAAGCTCATCAATTCCTGTACTAAGCTCTTTAAAGCTATCATAAGCTCCAATAATTCTTACATTTTCTTCTTCATCTTCTAATTCTTCTAAACCAAAATCAATTAGGCTTAATTCTAATTCTTCTAAATCCATATTAGGCTTTTTACATACAAAAACACTTTTTCTTGAAAATAAAAATTCTAAACTACCATTTACAAGTGGAGTAGCTCCGTTTTTGTTAAAAATAGCTTTTATATTAGCTGCGGTTCTATTGGTATTATCAGTAGCAACTTCAACTATAATTTGCACTCCGTAATTAGCTTTAGCTTCATAATGAAGGCTTTTAATATCGTTTCCATCTTTACCTGCTGCTCTTTTTAATGCCGCGTCAATATTATCTTTTGGCATATTTTGAGCTTTTGCTGTTGCTATTGCTGAACGAAGTTTTGCGTTCATTTCAGGGTCAATTCCACCTTCTTTTGCTGCAACTTCAATAGCTTTTGCTAACTTTGGAAATATCTTACTCATCTTATCCCAACGAGCTTCTTTTGCTGCACGTCTGTATTCAAACGCTCTTCCCATATTCACCTCTTATAATTAAAATTTGGTTAAGATTTTACAAAAACAAGGATAACTAATGATTAGACCTGCTAGAATGAGTGATTATAAGGCTTGCGAGATTTTAGACTTAGCTATGGCTGAGTTTAGTGAAAACTTTTTTAACGAGAAAGACTATCATAAAAAAATAGAAAAATTTTATGAATTTTTTGGCAAGGAAAAAACTAGATTTTGTCTTGATAATTTATTTGTATATGAAAAAGACAATCAAATTATTTCAATTTGTTGTGCTTATGGCGATAGAGAATATAATGATGACGCTTTAAAGCAATATTTAAAAAATATAAACTCAAATTATGAGATTATAAAAGAATGCGATAAAGACGAATTTTATATAGATAGTGTAGCGATAATTCCTAGCTATAGAAAAATGGGAATATTAAAAGAAATGCTTGAATATGCAATTAATATAGCAAAAAATAAAGGTTATAAAAAAATTACACTAATAACCAAATCTTCACAAATATACGAAAGATATGGTTTTAAAGTAATAAATGAGTGTAAAGAATTTGAAAACTATTTTAAAATGCTAAAAGAAATTTGAATATATTAATTTACAAATAGTGCAAAAAACAATAATTATAAAAACCCATCTAATTATATTTATATTAATTTTTAGAAGGCATTTACCACCTAAATAAGCGCCTATTATCCCACCTATTCCCATAATAAGACCAAGTTTAATTAAAACATCATAAAAGCACAAAAAGAAACATAAAGAACAAACATTACTTGTAGTGTTTAATAATTTAGTATTTATTGACGCTTGCTTTAGATTAAATCCTAATAAAGAAGTAAATGCTAATATCCAAAATGAGCCAGTTCCTGGTCCTATAAAACCATCATAAAATCCCAAAATAACACCAAAAATTATTAAAAATAAAGTAGTGCTTAAAATAGCTTTTTTGTTTATATTCCCTAAATTTGGCTTAAAAATAGTATAAATAAATACTAATATTAAAATAACTAAAATAAGTGGCATAATAGCTTCATTAGATATTAAAAGCAAAACATAACTTCCAAGAATTGAAAAAATTGCTGTTATTAAAATTCCAAGTCTTAATTCTTTAAATTTTATTTCTTTTCTTAAACTAAATACAGCAGAAACTGCAGCCATACTAGCCTGCAATTTACCCGTTGCAATAGCTAAAGATGGTGGCACTCCAAGTCCTAAAATCACAGGCAATGTAACAAGTCCGCCACCACCAACAACAGCATCAATAAAACCACCAATAAATGAAGCTAAAAAGCCTATAAAATATTCTAATAAACTAAATTCCATAAAGAAATTATATAATAATTTTAGTTAAATTATACAAGACTAAATAAGTTTATAAAAAGTCTTTTATATAAATAAATTTTATAATTTGTAATAAAAATTATTTTAAATAATATTCATAAGTTAGTTTAAGTAAAGTTATAAAAACAATAACTAAAAATATTTTTTTGATAGAATCACTTTTGTATTTTAAAACAAATTTAGCACCTAAAAATGCTCCAAATATACCACACATAGCCATTTTTAGACCAAGTGAATAATAAATCTTAAAATCTATCATAAATATTATAAGAGAAATCATACCACTTGCCATACATAAAGCTTTAGCATTAATACTTGCTTGTTTAATATCTTGACCTATTAAACTAATGCTAGCAAATATCCAAAATGAACCTGTAGCAGGCCCTAAAAATCCATCATAAAATCCTATCAATAAGCCAAAAAACGGATAGAATAATTTTTCACTCATTATTTGCTTAGCTTTAATACTACCTAGTTTTGAATTGAAAATAGAATATATAAAAATCAATAAAAGAGTAAATAATATAATGGGTTTTAATGGTTCAGGATTAATTATTAAAAGAACCCTAGCACCTAAAATACCACCTATTATGCTAAAAATCATTCCTATAAATACTTTTTTAAATTCTATATATTTAAAAAGGGTTGAAAACGAACAACACATCGCAAACATTGCTTGAAATTTGTGAGTGCTAATGGCTAATTGTTCTCCTAAATTAAAAGCAATTAGCATAGGTATTATAATAAGCCCTCCACCACCGCAAATTGCATCAATAAAGCCAGCAAATAGTGCCGATATTAAAACTACAATTTCTTGGATAATACTAATTTCTGGCATTTTTAATTAATTCTTGTAAAGAATTTTCATCATTAGTCTGAGATATTCTATATAAAGCAAAATCGTATTTTAAAGGGTCTTCATTACAAAAATTTTTTAAAGCCTTACTAAGCTCTAGCATACATTTTTGATCGGCTTGTTTTCTTTTAATAAGTCCTAACATAAGCCCCATTTTATGTGTATGCGTATCAAGTGGCATTAATAAATCAGCAGGGCTAATTTCACTAAACAAACCTAAATCTAAATTATCATTTCTTACCATCCAGCGATAATACATACAATATCTTTTATACGCACTTGTATTATTAACTTTACTAAAAAAGAATTCATACCCATCACTTCTATAATCATTCAATGAATAAATTTCAGTAATTAAAGCTTGAATAACTTCTAATATTTTATTATTTTTGCTTGTTTTATAAATTTTATGACTAAAATCTTTTATACTTGATTTTTCTTTAAATCTTTTTAGACTAATAAAAATTTCTGCTACATCTCTTTCGTTTTGAAATCTATATTTGTGATTTATTTGCCTTATTTCTTCATCGCTTTTATTAAGTAAAGTAAAATCAAGTTTTTTTAAAAATTTTACTATAGCACCAGCATTTCCATACGCAAATAAAGCGCATATTAAAGCAATAAATTCTATATCTTTGCTATTAATATTATCATATACTACTTGCAATGGGTCAGGGTGTGAATATAAATTATCAATTGTATTTTTAATACCACTTTGTTCATCTAATAATTTTTTTATCATATTCTCTCTTTTAAAGAAGTAATTTTTATATAAGATTCTTCTAATCTACTTCTACTTATTTTGCCATCATCTACTGCTTGACTTATAATATCAACAACATAACTTGCTGTGTCTCCATACTTTATCCTAGATAATCCAAAATATAATATATCAACTCCAGCATTTATACTATCAATTATCCTATCTTTAAAATCTATGCCATCTAAATCACCACCTAAGATATCATCACTTACTATTACCCCATTAAATGATAAATCATTTTTTAATATATTAATGATTTTCTTAGACATATTTGCTGGTTTTTTATCTAATATAGGATAAATTTTATTTGAAACCATTATCATATCAACTTTATTAGTTTGTGTAAAATCATAAAATGGCTTTAAAAAACTTAATCTATAATCTTTAACAAAACTTGAAGAATTATTCATATCTCCAGGAAAAGTTTTAGCTGCTATTAAAATATTACTTTGCCTAAAAGCATCAGAGTATTCTCTAGCATAGATACTAAGTTTATCTAATAAATCATTAGTTATACTAGTATTTACCCCTAATGTTAAATTTAAATTAAGTCCTAATTCTTTTAAATTTAAAGCTGATTTTAGATAATTCAATCTAGCATCATTAATATTTAAATTCTGATTAATAAAATCAGGTTCTTTACAATATAAAAAATCATAATTTTTATCTAAATCTTTATAATCAATACCTAAAAATAATGGATTTACAATTGCTATATTTTTAAATCTACTTACTAATTTTTTTGCCTGTTCAATATCTGTGAAATTATTTGCCCTAAAAACTATACCACCAACTTTTCCAAGACTAGCTTCTTGACCTAATTTTCTTATATTGTATTCTTTAATATCTTTTCCATTAAAACCTATCATAATCATCTGACCAGCTAGTCTTTGGGTGCTTATATTTGATAAATTTTGAGAATACAATACAATATTTATAAACAATATAATTAAAAATTTTTTCATTTTTTTAATAAATCTTGTAAGCTAGTTTTTACATTCTTGCCATTTAAAATTAATAAAATTTCATTAGCAATAGGACAATATATATTATGTGTTTTTGCAATTTTACAAACTGATTTAGTAGTATCAATTCCTTCAGCAACTTCATTTAATTCTTGCTTAATTTCATCTTGATTATAGCCCTTTGCAAGCATTAATCCCACTCTGTAATTTCTTGATAATGTTGAGCTAGCAGTTAAAAATAAATCACCTGCCCCACTTAAACCTAGAAAAGTATTATCTTTAGCACCAAAAAACTTACCAAATCTAGTAATTTCTATAAGACCACGAGAAATAAGAGCAGCTCTTGCATTATTACCTAATTCTAATCCATCACAAATTCCACTAGCAATAGCAATAATATTTTTATATGCACCACAAATCTCAGCACCAACGACATCATTATCGGTGTATGTCTTTATAAAACTAGGAAAAAAATTAGCAAATTCTTGATTTAACTTATCATTAACACCACTAATTACAAGTGCTGTTGGTAAATTTTTACTAACTTCTGCTGCAAAAGATGGGCCAGTTAAAACACTAATATTTTCTATTGGAAAAAACTTAGAAAATACATCGTGTAAAAACAAGTCTTGATAAATACCTTTTGAAGCGATTAATACATAATTATCATTTAAATTACTAAAGTTAGCTCTAAGATAATCATAGGTTCCTTGAGCACTTAATGCAAATATTAAATATTTACTTTTTTTAGCTTCGTTTATATCAATATATTCACCTGATTTTTTACTAAAAGAACAAATATTTACTTTGTTATTAAGTGAGATAGCATGAGCTATTGCACTACCCCACTTACCAGAACCAATTACGCTAATCATCCAAGCTTAGCCTTTAAAAGCTCATTTACTTTATTTGGATTAAAAGCTCCTTTGCCTTCTTTCATAGTCTGTCCTACAAAAAATCCAAACAACTTATCTTTACCTGACTTATATTCAGCTACCTTATCTGCATTCTTAGATAATATTTCATCTATTATTGCATTAATAGCACCATCATCACTAACTTGTTTTAATCCTAGTTTATCAATAGCATCGCTTACACTTATATCGTTTTCAAACAAATAAGCTAAAACATCTTTGCCTGCTTTATTTGATATTTCACTATTTTCAATAGCTTTTATCAAATCTGCTAATTTTTCTTTTCCTACAGGAGAATTTGTTATATTTAATTCACCTTTTAATAAACCCATTAATTCTACACTTAACCAAGTTGTACTAAGTTTTGGAGAACAACCTGATTTTATTAAATATTCAAAAAACATAGCCATTTCTAGTGAGCTTACTAAAACCTTAGCATCATCTTCTTTTAGCCCATACTCGCTAACATAACGAGATATTTTCTCATCTGCAAGTTCAGGAATTGCAACATTAATCATATCAGCACTAGCAAATACAGGTAATAAATCAGGGTCTGCAAAATATCTATATTCAGCAGCTTCTTCTTTGCTTCTCATAGGTTTTGTAACAAGTCTTGTAGTATCAAATAATCTTGTTTCTTGAACTACTTCACTATCATACTTACCATCCATCCAAGCAGCTATTTGGCGTTCTTTCTCATACTCTATTGCTTTTTGAATAAATTTAAAACTATTTAAATTCTTAATTTCTACTCTTGTATAAAATTTATTATCGCCTTTAGGTCTGATAGATATATTAACATCACATCTAAAAGAGCCTTCTTGCATATTAGCATCACTAATATCTAAAAATCTTATAATAGAATGAAGTTTTTTAAGATAAGCTACAGCTTCATCAGCGCTTCTAATATCTGGCTCACTTACAATCTCAAGTAGTGGAGTTCCCGCACGATTTAAATCTACTAAAGAATTATCGTTTTCGTGAATATTTTTACCTGCATCTTCTTCAAGGTGAGCTCTAGTAATTCCTACTGTTTTTTTACCAAAATCACCTTCAATTTCTAATTTTCCACCTTCAACTATTGCCACATCAAATTGTGATATTTGATAAGCTTTAGGTAAATCAGGATAAAAATAGTTTTTTCTATTAAAAATACTTACTTCATTAATTTTTGCGTTAATTGCTTTACCAAAATATATAGCCTTTTGTAAAGCTTCTTTATTTAATACAGGTAAAGCTCCAGGCAATGCCAAACACACAGGGCAAACATTAGTATTAGCAACTTCACCAAAACTTGTCGCACAAGAACAAAAAATCTTAGTTTTTGTATTAAGCTGAGTATGAACTTCTAAACCAATAACTACTTCAAATTCCATTAATGCTCCTCATCAATTGCAATAGCACTAGCTATATATACATAAGTTAAAATCATAAATACAAACGATTGTAAAAATGCCATAAATGTTAAAAGAAAATATGGTGGAAGCGGAGCTACGATTGGAACTAAAGCCAAAATAACACCTAAAAATAAATCATCTCCTTTAATATTTCCAAAAAGACGGAAAGATAAAGAAACTATACGAGAAAAATGTGATATCACTTCAACAACAAACATAAGTGGAGCAATCACTTTAACAGGACCAAAAAAATGCTTGAAATACTTAAAAAATCCTTGAGTTTTTATGCCTTCGTAATGATAGTATATAAAAACAATTATTGCTAAAGGAAGTGTTAAATTTAAACTAGCACTAGGAGCTTCAAATCCAGGAATTATACCTATTATATTGCTTACAAAAACAACTAATCCAAGAGTAGCGATTAAAGGAACATATTTTAAAGCTGCTTCCTTTGAGCCTAAAGTATCTTTACCCATAGATAAAACACCATCTAAAAACATTTCCATAATATTTTGAATACCTTTTGGAACTAATTGCATTTTAGAAGTTGCTAATTTTGCTAAAACCAAAATAATTGCAATAACTAAAACGAAATGAATTAAATAAGTAATCGCTTTATTGTCATCAGCTATAAAATCACTAAATAAAAATAAATTGTGCATTTATTATCCTTAAAATTTGAAAGTAATCTGCTGATTTTACAAAAGCTAATTTAGTATTTGGTTAATGTTTTTGTAAAAAATATGGAATATGATTTGCTTAATTTAAACATATTTAAAATAAGGAAAAATAATGAGATTTATGATATTTTTGATATTTATATTAAATTCCTTAATGGCTTCACAAATAAAAGATATTGCAAATATTGTTGGAGTTAGGGATAATGAATTAATAGGATATGGTTTGGTTGTTGGTCTAAATGGTAGTGGAGATGGTTCTAGTAGCGAATTTACTATTCAATCAATTGCAAATATGCTAGGCTCTATGAATATCAAAATAAGCCCTGATGATATTAAAAGTAAAAATACCGCAGCAGTTATGATTAGTGCAAAATTACCTGCCTTTGCAAAAAGTGGGGATAAAATTGATGTAAATGTAGCTTCATTAGGTGATGCTAAAAGTTTAAAAGGTGGAACACTTTTATTAAGTGCTTTAAAAGGTGTTGATGGGAATATTTACGCATTAGCTCAAGGAGCGCTTAGTATAGATAGTAGCGGCAAAGGTGCTAGTATGACAAATGCAAAAATAACAAATGGGGCTAGTATAGAAAGAGAAGTTAATTTTGATTTTAACAATCAAGAAAGAATTACTCTAAGTCTAAAGCAAAATGATTTTGCACTAGCGAGTAAAATAAAAAACGCAATAAATAAAGCTTATGATTTAGATATAGCAAAAGCTACAGATGGTAAAACAATAATAATAGAAAGACCAGAAGAAGAAAGTGCAGTTGATTTTATAGCAAAAGTATTATCGCTAGATGCTGGAGAAATAAACGCAAATAGTAAAATCATAATAAATGAAAAAACAGGAACGATAATAAGTGGAATTGATGTAGAAGTTAGTCCTGTTTTAATATCTCATGGAAATATAACAATTAAAATTGAACCTAAAAGACCTTATGAACTAAAAGACAATGAAGTTGATTTAAAAGATGGTAGTGTAATTGATACTAGCTCAAATATTTTAAGAATTACTAACGATAAAATAACTTTAGCAAATATCACTAGAGCCTTAAATAAACTAGGTGCAAGCCCTGCTGATGTAATAACGATTATTAAAAATTTAAAACAAGCTGGGGCAATTAATGCTGAATTGGAGATTTTATAATGGATATATCAAAAATTTATGAAAATACATATAAAAATACTCTACCAAATACAAATACCTTAATAAAATTAAGCGAAGATAGTAAAAATAATTTTTCTAATTTATTAGAAAAAGAAATTAATAAAATAGAAAATAAAAAATCTCATGAAATTTTAAATTCTAATTTAATAAACCAGCCAAATACTGCAAAAGTAGATGAAAAATTGTTAAAAGAACAAACAGATGCTTTTGAAGCATTTATGATAAAAAGTGTCCTTGATATTAGTCTTAAATTAGAAAATCCACTATTTGGAAAAGACGCTGGAGATGATATTTATGGCTCAATGTATAATGATGCTATGAGTAAGGCTTTAAGTGGTGGGCTTGGATTTTCTGAAATGCTATTTAATTTTTTAAAAGAAAGGCTATAAAGTTTTTTAAACTAATTCCGATATAGTATGCAAATATTATAAAAAGGTTGAAAAATGTTAAACTCACTTAGTTCATCTATGGTATATTCAAGCCAAGATATTATGAAGCCAAAAGCTACAAAAAGTGAAAATGTTGATAAAACTGAAGTTAAAGAAACCAAAAGTTCTTTGAGCCCAAAAGCAGCTGCTATAGCTGAGCAAATTGCAAATGGAACTTATAAAATTGATTTAAAATCTACCGCAAATGCAATTGCAAATGAGTTATGCTAATGATAGAAAAAAGACTAGCTACTGCTAATAATCTTTTATTAAAAATTATTAGCATAACAGAACAAGGAATAAGTGATATTAAAGAAGCTAGAAAAGATAGACTTGATACTCAAAATAAGGAAAAAGTAGAAGCGCTTAATGCTTTTTTAAAAGAAAAACAAGCTTTAGATAATGCCTTACTTGAATTAGCTACTAAAAATAATGGTAATTTATCAGATTTATTAAGTGAAAAATCAAGCGATTTATTACAACAATTAAAATTTAATTTAAATTACTTATTAGCAAAAAACAAAGAATATGCAAAATATGTGCTAAGTGTTAAAGAATTTTATGATTCTTTACTTGAAGAAATGTTAAAAGATAGCATAGAAACTAACGGATACAAACAAGAATTTAAAAGCACAACAACACTAAATCATAAAATATAAATATCTTTTAAAAGATATTTATACAGCTGATTTGCTTTGCCATTTTTTACTTTTCCAACGATATGTATTAGCAAGTCCTCTTAAAAGTTCATCAACTACAAAAGCACTCCATATTCCAACCATAGCAAAATGTAAATGTATCCCTAAAATATAAGCTAAAGGAACGCTAACTCCCCACATAAAAACAATTCCAGCATAAAAAGGAAAAGCAGCATCCCCACTAGCCCTTAAAGAATTAACCATTACTATATTTAAAGCTCTTGAACTTTCTAAGAAAAAACTTATTATAAAAAGCGGTTTTATAATATTTATTAATTCATTGCTTAAACTAAGTGCTTGAAATATATAATCTTGAATTAAAAAAACAAAACTAGCATATGCTAAACTACAAATTATTGCAATTTTTAATACTTTAAAACTTTGTTTATACGCTTTTTCAAATTCTTTTGCACCAACTAGCCTACCGATGATTATCTCATTAGCCACACTTAATGCAGAGCTAGTAGTAAATATAAACATTGAAATTTGAAAAAATATACTTTGAATACTTAAAGCATCTTTTCCTAATAATCCAACAAAAGCAAAAATAACCATATATTGTGCTGACCATAGTAGATTTTCTCCTGCACTAAAGCCACCTATTGTCAAAATATTTTTTAATATTTTTTTATTAATTTTAAAAAATAGCTCAAAATAAATCTTAAGTTTTGCAATCTTAAAATATATATAAATTAGCATTGCAAGGCTTACTATCCTAGAAATTACACTTGAAATTCCCACTCCAAATAAGCCTAAATCATATTTATATAAAAATATAGCATTAAAAACAATATTAACTGCATTCATAATAAGAGATACAATCATTAATTCCTTAGCCTTAGCATAAGTTCTAATTACAGATGATAAAGCTATATTTAAGCAATCTAACAATATTACATAAGCTATAGTTTGTAAATATATTAATGAATAATCAAATATATCATTAGGAACATTTAACAACCTAAGCATATTGCCATCAAAAAAATTAATTATAAAAAATATCAAAATACCTAAAATCATATTAAAAGATATACTAATATGAGCTGACCTTATTGCTAAGTTTTTGTTGTTAGCGCCTAAAGCTTGAGATATTAATACACTTGAGCCAATTGAAAGGAATGAAAATATAGTTGTAGCTATTATAAAAATCTGATTTGCACTACTCATAGCTCCTATTAAAAACACATTGTATCTACTAATCATAATAGTATTTATGACAATAGAACTAAAACGAAGTAGCATTTCTAAATAAATATTTAAAGATAATTTATAAAAATTAATTTCTTTCATAGCATTACTTAGGACTAAATGAAATTCTTAAAGAATTTCATTTAGGAATTATTTTCTTGATAAATAGTTTGTATCAAATTTATTGTTTATAAAATCAGGATTTTCCATCATAGAAATATGAAAATCTTTTGTAGTTTTAATACCACTTACTATTAATTCTTGTAAAGCACATTTCATCTTATGAATTGCCATCTCTCTTGTAGGAGCCCAAACAACAAGCTTACCTATCATACTATCATAAAACGGAGGAACGCTGTATCCTTGATAAACGTGGCTTTCCATTCTCACATTTGCACCTGCAGGAGCTGTATATCTACTAATTGTCCCAGGACAAGGTGTAAATGTTTTAGGGTCTTCTGCAGTAATTCTGCACTCAATTGAATGACCTTTAAAATTTATCTCTTCTTGTTTAGGTAGAGCTTTTCCTTCAGCTACATTTATCATATGACGAATAATGTCTTCTCCACTACACATTTCACTTACGCAATGCTCAACCTGTAATCTTGTATTCATTTCAATAAAATAAAAATTTTGATAATCATCTAATAAAAACTCAAATGTCCCTGCACCTTCGTATCCGATAGCTTTAGCTGCTCTTATAGCAGTTTCTAATAATTTTTCTCTAGTAGCTGGCTCTAAAATTCTAGCTGGACTTTCTTCTATTAGCTTTTGATGTCTTCTTTGCATAGAACAATCACGCTCACCTATATGAATAACATTTCCAAAGCTATCTCCTATGATTTGCACTTCAATATGGCGTGGATTTTTAATGTATTTTTCAATATACATTCTACCATCACCAAATGCGCTTGTAGCTTCGCTTTCAGCAGACCAATATGCTTTTTCTAAATCAGCAGCCTTTTCAACTACACGCATACCACGACCACCACCACCTGCAGCAGCTTTTAAAATAACAGGATAGCCCATTTCTTCAGCTAATTCTTTTGCAACTTCTACTCCACTAATAGCCCCATCACTACCTGGGATTACTGGAACACCTGCTCTTTTCATAACTTGTTTAGCTTTACTTTTATCACTCATAGTATTCATAGCTTCTACACTAGGACCTATGAATTTAATATTATGACGCTCACAAATTTCTACGAAATTTTGATTTTCACTCAAAAAGCCATATCCAGGAAAAATCGCATCAGCACCACATAATTCAGCAGCACTAATAATTGATGGGATATTTAAATAACTCTCGCTTGATTTTGGACCACCAACGCAAATACTAGCATCACAATATTTTAAATATAAAGCGTCTTTATCAGCACTAGAATATATACAAATAGCTTCTTTACCCATTTCTTTAATCGTTCTAATAGCTCTTAGAGCTATTTCTCCACGATTAGCAATTAAAATCTTTTTAATCTCTCTCATTGCAACCTACTTATAGTTTTTCAACTGCAAATAATTCTGTTCCATACTCCACAGGTTGTCCATCTTCTACTAAAGCGCTTACGATTTTGCAATCAAATTCAGCTTCAATTTCATTCATAATTTTCATAGCTTCAATAATGCAAATTGTATCGCCTTTTCTCACTGTTTGACCAACTTTTACGAAACTAGCTGCCCCTGGACTTGGTGCTTGATAAAATGTTCCTACCATTGGGCTTGTAATTGCTGGATGAGTGTTTTTAGCAGGTTGTGCTTCATTTACTACATTTACATTGATTGGTGCTGGAGCACTTTGTGGCATTACTGCAGGAATTGGTGCGCATTCAACAACCGTCCCTTGCTTTTCTAAGCTAATTTCAAAATCGCCTTCTTTGATTTTGATTTTGCCTATATTTGCTTGAGCAAACATATCTATTAATTCTTTTATTTCTTCTCTTTTCATTTTCTCTCCTGATATAAAATTCTGACAATTTTAATGTTATAAATATAACAAAAATAAAATTATAACTTATAATAGCATATACTTTTAATTTCGTGTTTCAAATTCTCACATTTTTTAAAACTCATTAACAATATTTATTATGCTTTTAAATTCTTTTTCAATATTTTCACTAAAAGAAAAATTATGAATATAAATATGCAAATAATTATCTTTATAAAAAAGACTTATTTTGTGATTAATAAGTTTTGCATTATTACTAATAATATCTAATTTCTTAGGATTTAAGAATTTAAAAACTTCTAAATTATTATTAGAATACAATTTAAAATATTTATTAAAATCTACATTATCAAGTAAAATTAAAGGCTCTTTAACTCCTAAAATATCCTTAATATCGCTATTACTAGCTATTATAAAATCTTTCATTTTTATATTTTTTTTACGAATATAAATTCCTTTAAAAATATCTTTTTCTCTTTTTTTATCTTTTTGTGTGTAGTAAGTGTTTTTAATATTAACCTTTAAAATATCTAAATCATCTTTATTATAAGCAAATTCTATATTTAAACTTTCACTATTTATTATGCCTTTTTTAATATCGCTTATATTTGATATTTCATTAAAATTATTGCTAATAAAAAATGGTTTGATTATATTTTTATACTGAATATAGCTAATAAAAAATGATGAAATTATAATAAATACTATCAAAATAAACATTATATAAATATTTTGAAATTGCCTAGCAATACCCCAAATTAAATATATTGCCAAACACACAATACAAATTATTCTAAAAACTTTTAAAAACTCTATCATTTTGCCTCATTAAATTCTTTTATAATTCTTAAAACACTTTTAAATTCATTCTCAATATTAGAAGAAAATAAAAAATTATGAATATAAATTTCTAAATATTCATCGCCATAAATCACACTAAATCTATGATTTATATATTTTGCAGCTGTTACGATATTTCTTAATTTTTTAGGATTTAAAAATTTAAAATCCTTAACCATATCGCTAGGATATAAAATAAATTTTTTATTAAATTCTACATTATCACTCAAATAACTAATCTTTTGATTAAATAAAATTCCATTATTAAAATATAAAAATAGCAATCTCCTATTAGCAAAAATACCAAAATTATTATGAATTTTCTTCTTAACCCTTATATAAGTTCCAAAAAAATCAATGCTTAAATACTTAATCTTAACATCAAACATACCTATACTATCAACTTTTAAAAAAGAACAAAACAAAATATCTAAACCATTTTTTCTATAAGCATTAAAAATATAAGCCCTATCAGAAGCTATTAATGTATCTTTATATTTTTCCTTATCTTCAATCAAAACGAAATTATGTTTATAAAAAAACGGCAATACATATAAAAAAAGATTAAGAGTATAAATTAATAAAGCAAGTAATATTAAAGATACCATTAAATATAAAAAATGACTAAAATGAATTAAATTCATATCCTTACTAATATAATAATCATCTATTGCTAAACATAATTTATAAAATGCAAAAACAACTAAAACTATAAAAATAAGTTTTAATGTTTTAATCATTTAAATAAATCTTTTACATTAGGATTGCTTTTAATTTCATCTTTTACTTCATAAAAATCAGCTTTTATAAAATTAAAAGCATTAGCTATTAAATTATTTGGAAAACTCTCGCAATAATTGTTATAACTTGTAACTGCTGAATTATAAGCTCTTCTAGCAGCACTAATTTGCTCTTCACAATCTTTTAAAGCACTTAAAAGATTATTAACACTTGAGTTTGCCTTTAAATCAGGGTAATTTTCAAGTTTGATATTTAAATTCCCTAAAGCTTTACTTAGTTCGTTATTTAAAGCAAATTTTTCTTTAGTATTATTTGAATACATAGCATTTTCTCTAAGTTTTACAATATTTTCTAAAGTATCTTTTTCGTATTCAAAATAAGCTTTTATAGAAGCTATTAAATTAGGTATTAAATCATATCTTTGTTGAAGTTCAACATCAATACTTGAATAAGTATTTTTTACATCATTTCTTCTTGCTATTAAAGAATTATAAGTAAAAATAACCATAATAATTACTAAAAACAAAATAGCCAAAATCACATAAATTATTTCCAAAACTAACTCCTTAAATATTTTTCAATTTCATTTTTAAATTCTTGTATCTTTTCATCTATGTTAAACTCATCAAAATACTCTAAATGAGCTATATTTACGCCCGTATAATTATAAATAAACTCATCAAGTCTAGTATCAATCTCGCCAATCATCACAACACAAACAATATCAAAACCATTATCTTGCAATGCTTTTATGCTTAAAATCGTATGATTTATCATACCCAAATAATTCCTAGCAGCTAAAATCACTTTACGCTTATGTTTTTTCATAAAATCAATCATAGTTAAATTATCATCAATAGGACAAAAAAGACCCCCAGCTAATTCAATAATCATTTTATCATCAATAGGCAAGATTAAATCATTTATAGAATATTCAATATTATCAAGCTTTTTTGCTATGTGTGGTGATGCAGGAGTATTTAAAAATATCCCTTCTTTATGAACTTTTACATTCTTTACAAAACGCTTTAAAATATCGCTATCTTTATTACAACCTGCTTGAACTATTTTAAAATAAGAATAATTAAAAGCTTTACACAAAGCAACACATAAATGAGTTTTACCAGCGTCAGTATGAATGCCACATATATACATTTTTATCCTTTTTAGTTAGAATAAATTGTATTTTAACAAGTAAAGGATATAAAATGAAAGAAATATTTTTATGTTCAATTTGCAATGTAAAAAGTGGAAATTGTAGCGAAGATTGTGCATATTGCACCCAAAGTAAGCATTATAATACAAATATTAATGTATATGATTATAAGGATATTAATACTATTTTAAACGAAGCAAAAATAGCTAGTGAAGCTGGTGCTTTAGGATTTTGCCTTGTTACTTCTGGTCGTGGAATTGATAGTAAAAAGCTAGATTTTATTGCAAGAGCAGCAAGTGCTATTAAAGAAAGCAGCTTACATTTACACCTAATTGGCTGCAATGGAAGAGCTAGTTATAAGGATTTGGTATTTTTAAAAGAGCATGGAATAGATAGTTATAATCACAACCTAGAAACTGCCAAAAGCAATTTTAAAAATATCTGTACTACTCATACTTATGAAGAAAGATATGAAACTAATCAAAACGCTATAAATGCTGGACTTGGCATTTGTTGTGGTGGGATTTTTGGCTTAGGCGAAAGCGATGAGCAAAGAGCTGAATTACTTGATGCTCTTGCGACTTTAAAGCCGCACACAAGTCCAATTAATTTTTATATAAAAAATGAAGCTTTAAAAATCAAGGCTAAAGAAATCACCAAAGAAGAAGCTATTAATATAATAAAACTTGCAAAAGAAAAACTACCAAATACAAGACTAATGGCTGCAGGTGGTAGAGAATTTGCATTTAAAGATGATTTTAAAGCTATGTTTGAAGCAGGGATAAACGCTATCGTGCTAGGAGATTATCTAACTACAAAAGGCGAAGAAAAACATAAAGATGTAGAACTCATCTTAAAAAGTGGCTATGAAGTAGCTAAGAGTTGTTAAAAATTTTATGGAATTTGAATTTTAAATCCAAATTCCATAAATAATTTATATAAAAATTTTTATATTTTTTTTAAAAAATTCAAAATACTATTAAATTAATATTTATTTTATTTGTTACAACTTAAGATACCCCCCCCCATTGACACATATTAAAGCATTGCTAGATAGATATTTAAAGGCTTAAGAATAAAAAGTAAATTTTATGCTAATATACGGAGCTTAATTTAGAAATTATTATCAATAGGAGAATGAGAATGAAAATATCTCAAAAATTAGCAATTATAATTGCTGTGTCTTTAGTGATTTTATGCTCTAGTATGATTTATTTATCAAATAGTGCGATGAAATCAATTAGTGATGATACTGATGTATCTATTGAAAAATTAGTCTTAGACGATGCTTTAAAAACTGCTCAAAGCGTTGTATATAGTGTAAATCATATGACAGACCAGTTATATTTAGATTTAAAAAGTAAAGGCATTAGTAAAGAAGTATCATACAATAACACCATAAAATACTTAAGCAATATGGATTTACATAATAAATTAGTGAATTTTTTCGCAATGGATGAAGATGGAACCTACCTAGTTCATTATGTTCAAGCAAGAGTTGGTAAAAATCATATAAATGACAAAGATATTTATGGAAAATACTTTATTCAAGATTTAATCAAATCATCAGCAAACCCAGATGGTGGATATGTTAAAACTAAGTTTTTTGATTCTATGATTAACAAAGAAAGAAATGTATTAATATACGCTCAAAAAGATATAGGTATGGGAATTATCTATGCTTGCACCGTGGATTTAGATGAAGGAATGAAAGAAATACAAAAAATCAACGACGATATGAACTCTCACATAAATGAATTTGGAATTAAATTCATAACATACGCAGTGATTATTGGGATAATAATACTTGCGATATTGATATTTTTTGTATTATTTCAAATCTCTAAACCACTTAATTATCTTACAAGTAGAGCTACTGAATTAAGTAGTGGAGATGGAGATTTAACTCAAAAACTTCCTATAAATGGTAAAGATGAAATAGCAGCAACAAGTAAAGCCATTAATGATTTTATAGAAAAAGTTAGATTATTAATAGTAGATGCTAAAAATATAAGTAGCGAAAATGCTAGTGTGGCAAATGAGCTTTCTCAAAGTTCTTTAAATACAGGTCAAAGTGTTGAGCAAAGCTCTGTGATAGTAAGAGATGTAGCTAATAAAGGAGATAGTGCAAACTCTACTCTAGCAATCGGAGTTAAAGCTGCAGAAGATGGCAAAAACCAATTAGTAAATGCTCTAAAATATATAAATGATGTAAATAAATCTATTTCAGAATTAAATACAAAAATTATGCAAAGTGCGAATTTAGAAGCTGAAGTATCAGATAAGATAGTAAGACTTAGTCAAGATGCTGATAATGTTAAATCTATTTTAGAAATGATAAATGATGTAGCAGACCAGACTAATCTACTTGCATTAAATGCTGCAATTGAAGCAGCAAGAGCAGGAGAGCATGGGCGTGGGTTTGCCGTAGTAGCTGATGAAGTAAGAAAATTAGCAGAAAGAACCCAGCATTCATTAGTAGAAATAAACGCAACAATAAGTGTTATAACACAAGGTATAGAAGATGCAAGTGGTCAAATGAGCCTAAATGCAAAAAGCATTGGGGAACTGACAAAATTAGCTGATAATACTCAAAAAACTATGAACGATATGAATGAAGCTATGAATAATGTAATAGGAATTTCAAATCAAACCGTAGATGATTATATAATCACTAGCAAGGTTATGGATGATATATTATCAGGAGTTAATAATATCAATAAAATAACTCACGAAAACGCAAGAAGCGTAGAAGAAATAGCAGGGGCAGCAAATCATCTTAGCAATATTACAGAAAAATTAAACTCAAAACTAAATGAATTTAGAACTTGAGTAAATCATTTGCTAGCACTAACGAAAATGGCGTGGTAGTTTAAGGTATTGTGATATTTATCATTAAAGATTTTTAAATCATTTTTACCTAAAAATACCCCGCTAAAGGCATTTACCCCACTAAGCTTTAAATGCCTAAAAAGCTCAATACTTGAGCTAAAATTTAGCTCATAATCTTTCTCAAAAATCTTTATATTTTTATAATACAGCTTTAAAATCCGCTCTATTTCATCAATATTTAAATACTCAAGCCCTACGCCAAAATGTTCTTTAATTTGCCAAAGATTATTCACTCCAAAAGTGCTAAAAATTAGCTTAGAATTTGATTTAGAAATTTCATTTATTAATTTTGCTAAATCAAGCCACTGAAAACACGCATTTGAAATGACTAAATCAAAATCCATTTTAGCTAAAAATGAGTTTTCAAAATCTCTTAAATCGTGCTTTACGAAAATAAATTCCTTGCCATAATCACAGCTAAAATCATTAATATCCACGCAATAAAACTCACTAAATTCTATCTTTTTAGCTACCATTTTACTAAACTCACCCCTATTTGAGCCAAGCTCAAGCACCCTATCAAAACGCCCATTTATTTCGCTAAGCAAAACTTCTCTCATATCATTTTGCACGATAGCATTTTTAAAATAAGTATCTTTTGCTCTTAAAAAACTTTTCATATTTCATCCCAACTTAAAAACTCATCAAAGCAAAAATGAGAAGCATTGATTTTATTAATATTTTTAAAGCTTTTTAAAAGTGCATTTTGTGGGAAAATTTTATCATCATTTGATGAGTATGCCAAATCATAATCTTGCCAAATACAAGGCTTTTTAGAAATTTCTATAATACTTAAAAGCTCATCTTTAGGATTTTGATTAAATGCCTTATTTATCCCGCCACAATTATTTAAAAAGCTTTCTTTATCAAATCTTTTAGCCGTAATTTTAAAAAGCTTTTCGCTAATTCCAAACTCATCATCAATACCTTTTATAGTGCCATTTATCGCTATTTTTTGCACAATATTAAGCGAACTTAAATCACACTTACAAGATACCATAACACCCATTGAAAAAGCGATTAGTTTAATGTTTTTATAAGTTTTACAAATCTCTAAAAATCCTAAATCAAATTCCAAATAATCATAAACCATTAAAACATCATTTTTAGAAGCTAAATTATAAGCACTCGGTAAAAAGCCAAAACCACCAAAAAACAGCACCAAATCACTAGAATTATTTTTATGTAAAAACTCAAATTTCATAAAAAGCCTTAGCAAAATTATCTAAATCGCTAAAATCCATACTAGCATTTATTGATAGTCTTATTCCTGTATCTTTAATAGCTACGGTTGGAGTTTTTATACTTGGAGCAAAAAAGCCTTTTTGCATAAGTTTTGCCGAGTAAAAATTAGCTTTTTCATTATCTCCTAAAACTATCATTTTTATATAACTAACGCCCTTTATTTTATCTTTTAGCAATTCATTTAAATATGAGCTAAGATTTTGCAAATGCTCTCTTAATTTATCAAAATTAGCTAATTTTGAAAACACAAAATGCGAATAAGCTACATTAATAGGCGGTAAAGCGGTTGAATAAATTAGCCCCCTAGCCTTGTTTATAAAAAAATCTTTTGCTTCTTTTGAGCAAATCATCGCAGCACCCATACTAGCAATGCTTTTACCAAATGTAAGAACTAAAAAATCAATGTCTTTTAAGTATCCAAGTCCAAGCCCATTAATGCCGAGTGAGCCAACACTATGTGCTTCATCAACATAAAGCATAATGTTTTTATATTTTTTCTTAAGTTCTAAAAGCTTATCAAGTGGTGCAAAATCTGCGTCCATACTATATAAACTCTCGCAAATTATTATGATTTTTTCATAATTTAAATTCGTTTGCAATAATTTTTCTAAATCATTTATATCATTGTGTTTAAAGCGTTTAAAATTAGAATGCTTTATGCCATCAATGATACTTGCATGAACTTTTTTATCAGCTAAAAAAAGCGTATTTTTTAAAGTAGCTAAAGCACTTAAACAACTATAATTTAGCAAAAACCCACTGCTAAATAAAAGCGCTTCATTTTTATATAAAGACGATAAGTATTCTTCAAACAAAAAGTATTCATCTCCACCGCCACCAAGACTTCTACTAGCGCTTGAGCTAAGTGCAAAATGATTTTTTAAAAACTCTCGTTCAAGTTCACCGCTACTTGCAATTCCTAAATAATCATTACTAGCAAAATTAAGCAGTCTTTTATCATTGAAAATCACAAATTTACCATCATTTTTAAATCTTTTTAGTTCTCTAAAATTATTTTCTTTTTTTAATTCATTTAATAAGTTTTGCATTTTTATCCTTTATAATAATTTTAATTAAAATTTATAAAGGAGTTATAAATGCAAGAAGAATTAGTAAAACTTGATTTAGCACATATTTGGCACCCTTGCACGCAAATGAAAGAGCACGAATTTGTGCCATTAATCCCTATAAAAAGGGCAAAAGGTGTGTATTTATATGATTTTAATGATAAATCATATATTGATTGCGTTAGCTCTTGGTGGGTAAATCTTTTCGGACATAGCAATGATTATATAAATAGTAAAATTTACGAGCAATTAAACACTTTAGAGCATATCATAATGGCTGGATTTTCTCACGAAAGCATTATAAGATTATCAAAAAGACTTACTGATTTACTACCAACTAAGCTTAATAAATGCTTTTATGCTGATAATGGCTCAAGTGCTGTTGAAGTAGCACTTAAGATGAGTTTTCATAAAAATCTTTTGCAAGGAAAATTAAAAAACAAATTTTTATCACTTAGTAATTCATATCACGGAGAAACGATAGCTGCACTAAGCGTAAGCGATGTTGAGCTTTATAAAAAGACTTATAAACCACTTTTGCTTGAATGCTTAAACACTCCTGCACCAAGTGGGCTAGATTATGAAAATGAATTAAAAGAGCTTGAAAAATTACTTGAAAAAGAGCATAAAAACATAAATGCCTTTATACTTGAGCCTTTAATTCAGTGTGCAGGTTCAATGAATATGTATTCAGCTAAGTTTATTAAAAAGGCTTGTTGGTTAGCAAAATCTTATGATATTGATATAATTTTTGATGAAATTGCCGTTGGATTTGGAAGAAGCGGGACTATGTTTGCTTTAGAGCAGTGTGAAATTGTGCCTGATTTTTTATGCCTTAGCAAAGGGCTTAGCGGTGGGTATTTGCCAATTAGTGTAGTAATTACAAATGATGAAATTTATAATGAATTTTATGCTCCATATAACGAATACAAGGCATTTTTGCATTCACATAGCTATACAGGAAATGCACTTGCTTGTGCTGCTGCGAATGCAACTTTAGATATATTTACTAAAGATAATGTTATAAATCAAAATAAAATTAAAAGCGAGTATATAAACTCACTTTGGCAAGGATTTGCTGAATTTAAAAGTGTGCGAAATGTTAGGCATCAAGGAATGGTATTTGCATTTGATATAGAGCATTTTAATCCTAGATTTGGGCTTGAAGTGTATCTAAAAGCACTTGAATATGGGTTACTTTTAAGACCACTTGGCAATACGATTTATTTTATGCCACCTTATGTAATTAATAATGATGAGATAAATTATGTAATAAATAGCATAAAAGAGATTTTGAGATTTAAGAATTTGAAATGAGAATTTCAAATTCTTAAAATTGTTTTAATGTTTTACTTTAGAGTTTCACTCCATTCTATTTCGGTTAATTTTTTAAGACTTTTTGCCATAAAACCACTATAAGTTTTACCTAAAATAACGCCTATTGCATAGTCTTTTCCAACCGAACAAATGCTACCTTTATCATTGTATTTAAAAGGTTCGTTAAACTCAATTCCTTCAAGTCTTGCATTTAGTCTTTTTGCTAGGTATTTTCCTTGCTTACAAGCAATTTGTGCAGTAGGTGCGAAATTTGAAACAATCGCTAAATCTCCTAAAACATAGCAATTATCAAAATTAGGTGCCATTAAATACTCATTCACTAAAACTCTATTATTTTTGTGATTAAAGCCACTATTTGCAATTACTTCACTACCCTTAATGCCAGCTGTAAAAATTATAGTTTTTGCTTTTATATAATTATTTTCATCGTTTAAGAATAATTTATCATCAACTTTTTTGATTATTTTATGAGAGCTTAGAACTTTTACGCCTAGATTTTCTAAATAATTTCTAGCTTTTTTAGCTAAATCTTTAGTATAAACAGGCAAAATCTCATCCATTGCTTCAACCAAATATAAATTAATGCTAATTCCTAGATTTTTGCAAGTTGTAGCGATTGAGCCACAAAGCTCTACTCCGCTAAGCCCCGCACCACAAATAATTACATTTTTATTCTCATAAAGCTCAAGATTTTTATAAAGTGTTTCAGCAGTTTTTAAAGCGTTTTTATAATTTATAATATTTAAGCATTCATCAAGTCCATCAATGCCAAAGGTATTTACACTCGCACCAAGCCCAACATAAAGCTCATCATAATCATAATTTGCATTCTCGCAAATAACTTTGCCATTTTCAATACTTTTTACATTATCACAAATTAAAGTTATATCTTTAGGCAGTATGCTTTTTAGATTTATTACTATGTCTTTTTCGCTTTCTCTTGCTGCTATTTTGTGTAATTCTGTCGTTTTATAATGATAAGAATTATTGTTTATTAGTATAAATTCTGCTTTTCTTAGATTTTTCTTTTTAATCTTTTTAATTAGACTTAAATTTGCATACCCAGCACCTAAAAATACAATTTTTTTCATAAACTCTCCTTTAAAAATATTTAATAAATATTAAAATATTTTTACTTTAATTCATATTAAATATTAATAAAGTTTAAAATAAAATTTATATATTTTAAATTCAATCAAATAATTCAATTACAAAATTATCTAATTTCACTTGATTTGAATAATAAAAATACTTCGCTAAAACCAAAATACCAAGCAACTCTTCTATATTAGGATTTAAAAATTGTTGTATATATTCATTTTGATTTTTAATAATATTTTTTACTAATTTATCATTAGTTAAAGCATTATCCATTACATCTAAAATATCGCTAAAATCATCTTGAATTAATAAAAAATGCTCGTTAGGAATTAATTTTCCTTCCATAAACCAAGTTTCATATTTTAATCTTGGAGTAATTGCGATAGAATTTGAACTCATTATCCATTTAAGATTTGTAGCAACATCCCAGCCTTCAAGAGAGATTATAAATTTATATTTAAGCTGCTCTTCCTTGCTTAAATACCCCCCCCCATTTTTCTTATTTACATTACCTAGATTTAATCTTTTACAATCTTTAAATTTATTAATAAAATCTATTCTATTTTGTTGAACACAAGCACCCCTAAAAACAGCCAAATCCACTTTATCTTTAAAATCATTTTTATCATTTAAAAAACAAAAATGTCTTCTGCTATCAAGCTTTAAAATCACATTTTTACTATCAATTGGTCTTGATTTTGTTATGGTATTTAAAAACTCACTAGAACAATCATAAAAGAATTTATTTATCTTTAAATCTTTATGAAAATATTTGCTAACCTTGTAAAAATCAAAAGAATATGAAGTATTTTTTAATAAATTTTCGCCTAATTTAGAATGCTCTACATTTTCTATCTTTTTTAGCTCAAAAAAATCATTAATTTTATTGTAATAATTCAATCTATTTTTTATATGTAAAATCTCATAATTTTTTAGCTTTTTTAAAGCATTTAATTTTGAAATTAATTGCATATTAAAAAACACTCTTGGAATACTTAAAGCACCAAGTCCTTTTAAATTCATAATCATTCTACTCATATTATTTTCCTTATTTTAAATTCTTATTTAGCTTTTCTATGCTTTTGCAAAGTGCGTTAATCAAATAATCAATATCGCTTAATTCGTGAGTATAATGCAAACTTATTCTTAAAAATCCAGGCTTAGCATTGAAATTTTGATTATCCACATAATTTAATAAATCATGTGCATAAGGACCAGCACAAGCACACCCAGCACGAGTTTCTATCCCATAATCATCACTTAAAACCCTAGCTAAATCATAAGGACTAACGCCTGTAGAATTTAGTGAAAATATAGGCAATCTATCCTTAATATTTGCAGCGTATAGTGTGATTTTGTATTTAAATTGCACTTTTTTAATAGCGTTTAAAAAATATTCTTTTAAGATATTTTCCTTTTCTTTAATCACTCCAAGCCCTATTTCATCTCTAAGTCTAAAAGCCAATTCACTTTTAATAACTTGTAAAATCGCAGGGGTTCCACCCTCTTCAAGGCTTTCAGCATCGTCTAAAAACTCATAATTACTCCTACTAACATAGCCAACCGTCCCACCAGCTGCAAATGTAGGAATTTTGCCAATAAGCTCATTTTTAATAGCTAAAAATCCACTCGTGCCAACTCCACCTAGCATTTTATGTCCTGAAAAAAACAAAGCATCAAACGGAATTTCAATATTTTCATAAGGTATAGCCGAACTTGCATCAATTGCTAAAATCGCTTTATATTTTTTCGCAATTTCGCTGATTTTTGTAAGGTTTGCTCTAACTCCTGTGATATTGCTAACGGCATTAAAACTCATTATTATTTTTCTATTAGCGTTCTTTTTGCAAATTCTTTCAAGCTCGTATAAATCACTATTAAAATCCCTATGATTTAGCCTAATGCACTCGCATAAACCTTCTTTAAAACTAAGCTCATTTGAATGGTGTTCAATCGCACTAACAATTACTAAAGGCAAAGTATTTTTAGCAATATCATTAAAATAACGCTGTTTAATAAGCGGTGGAACATATATTCCTAATAATTCTTGAAATTTTTTAATAGCCGCAGTTGAGCCACTCCCACAAGCAATCAAGCTATAATTAGAATTTAATCCTAAGCTTTTTTTGATATAGCTTTTTGCGTCTTTATAGTATTTACTTGTTATTTTTGAATTTTTTGCACTATCTGAATGAGTGTTGGCGTATGTTTTTAAAATATTTTGCATTTTTAATTCAATTGATTTTAGTGCTAAAGCACTTGCTGTGTAATCAAAATATTTTGTATTTTCATCTAAAATTATGTCGCTTTTTAGCTCACTAATTTGCATTTTTGCCCTTTGTAAAAATAATTAAAGTAAAATTAGCACAAAAAAATTAAGGGGTAGTTATAGAATTTTTAGACTTTATTAAAAGATATCCGCATTTTTATTTAGATGAAGCGTTAGACTTTTATTCTGTGTTTGGAGATAAGAGTTTTAAACCTAGTTTAAATGATATTAATTATTATATACACGAGCTAGTAAATACATATAATCCTTACGAATTTGAAATAAATGAAAGTGAATGCAAGGCACTAATTCACTACGCTAAAAAATCTCGCTTGGAGTTTTCTATCAATAAATACGGCTCGAGATTTAAAGCTAGAAAGAGCTTTCACTCGTTGATTAATCGTGGTTTTTTAAGACTTGAATTAAATAATGATTTATTGAGTTTTAAGAGATTTTATCCACAAAATAAAGTTATTTTTAATTCTAATTACACTAGATTTTATTTTTATTTTTTAAAGGCAATGGAAAAAATCATTTTAAAAGATAAAGAACTAGCCTTAAGATTAATTAATGATAAATTTTATGAATATCAGTCGTTTATTTACGAACAAATCGCTTGTGAGTGGTGCGAGAAGAAATTTAATATAAAAGGCATTAAGAGTATTTGGGGCAAAGATTATGAATGTGATATTTTTTATGATAATTACGAAATATCTTTATTAGGCGAAGTGAAATTTAATGGCAAAAAAATGTGTATTAGCTCGTATTCAAAACTCATTCAAAAGGCTAGATATTTGGGTTTTGAGCCTGATTATTTTATACTTTTTAGTAAAAACGGCTTTAGTAAAAAACTTCTAGCTTTAAATGATAAAAGACTAATATTAGCTAATCACGAAAATTTTAAAGAATTTATATAAATTATTTACTCAAATATTTTTTTATTTCTTCACTAATTGGAGATAGTTTGCCATCTTTTATATGAACTAATTTTATAAAAGCTTCAAAAATAGCTTTATCATCTTTATAAATTATTTGCTTTAATTCTAAACAATATTTATCAAATCCTACAAGAATATTTTTAACTTCTAAAATATCTCCTAATTTAGCAGGTGCTTTATAAATAGCCTTAATTTCTCTTAATGCAAAAGGATTTTCTTTTAATAAATCTTTTCCTTCATTAGCGAAAAACCATTCGCTCCTAGCTCTTTCACAATATTTTAAATAATTTGTATGATAGACAATCCCCATACAATCAGTATCTTCATAATAAACTCTAATTTGCATCCTAATCCTTAAAAGAGTATGGCTATAAGCCGGGTTTTGTCTTGGATAATCATTTATCTACTTACTATTTCACAATAGCACTCTAGCGAAGGGTTTAAAATATAAGATAAAAACCACCCCTTCTTGCTGCAGGTTGGGTTTATAAGCTGAATTGCTTTTACTCGCATAATCACTGGTGGGCTCTTACCCCGCCGTTTCACCTTTACCTAAAATTAGGAAGTTTATTTTCTGTTACACTTTCCCTTAGATTGCTCTAGCCATCTGTTAGATGGAACCTCATCTTATTGCAGCCCGGACTTTCCTCTTAATTAAAAGCGATTATCCACCATACTCTTACGCCATTTTAACTAAGCTTGTTTAAGATAAAGAAAATTAAAGGAGTAAAAAATGTATAAATATAATTTATATTATCCAGCGGGAAATACTACAGCTTTGGTTATTGGTATTAATAACTTAGATTTTAAAAGTATAAATAATGAGATTTTATCTAAGCATAAAGATGTTGAACAAGTTGGCTTTGTGCAAGATTATGAATTAAAAATGGCAGGTGGAGAGATTTGTTTTAATGCTTTAAGATGTGCGGGAAAGTATTTTTTAGATACTAATAATTTAAAAACTACAAAAATTAAACTAAATGATAAAGATTATTTATGCGGTATTAGTAGCAGTGATTTTATAAAAGATAATAATATTAAAAAACTATATAAAGATGATAATTTTTATTATTTAAGATTTAAAAATGAATATAAATTAAATAAGCTTGATGATGATATATATTATGTAGATTTAGGAGATATTTTTCATATTATTTATACGAAAAAATTAAATTTATCTAAAATTAATTTAAAAGAATTTGCATATTCATATTTAAAAGATAATGATTTTTTAGACAAAAAAGCAAGTGGTTTTATGTATTTACAAGGTGATTGCCTTGAGCCTATTGTCTGGGTAAGAGATATTAAGACTTTATTTTATGAGAGCGCTTGTGGGAGTGGGAGTTTTGCTAGTTATTTATATTGCAATGAAATTTTAGGTAAAAATTATTTAGCACTAAAACAACCTTCAAATGAGTATTTGTTTTTAAGAGAAGTTGATGGCTTTATAGAAATTAGCTCAATTATTAAAGATATTACTAATTTATGATACAAAAATTGCTAGATTTATAATCACTAAATTATAGAAATTAAATTAGAAATTTAGATTTTAAAATTAAAATTTAAAAGCTTTTAATTTCAAGATTTTTATATTATAAGCAAATTATTACATTTAAAATTAGTAATAATTATTCTAGTTATGTAGTGATATGTTTTATAAGTTATATGCTAATAATTTGAAGTCTAAAAATTAAATTCCTATTTTAAATTATTTAAAATAGGAACTAAAATAATTAAATATTAAAACATTAATCCATCTTCTTCTTGTTGTTTTAATATATCATTTCTGCTTGCTTTTGGTAAAGGTGATTTATCTGTATAAAACCAAGTTTTACCATCAATTACTCTTTTTTCAACGCCTTTTGGTATATCAAAAATTCTTTTAATATTTGGATTTTCTGCTAAATATTTTTGCATAAAATATCTAAATACAGGAGCAGCCGTTCTAGCACCACCTTCATAATATTTCATAGGCTTATTATTATCATTACCATACCAAGTTATTACTTGAATACTAGGCGTAAAACCTACAAACCAAGCGTCTATACTTTTATTTGATGTCCCTGTTTTTCCAGCTACTTCAAGTCCTGCAATTCTTGCTGCACCACCAGTTCCGGCTGCGACAACATTTTTCATCATATCAATCATTAAATAAGCTTGTTCAGGTTTTACAAATTCTTCTGCTTCTTTGGTTTTTAACTCAATTTCATTACCAAATTTATCAGTAACTTTTGTAATCAATCTAATAGGTTGTTTTGTTCCATAATTTGAAATAATGCTATAAAGTTCAGCGTAATTATAAGGACTAACCCCAAAAGAACCTAATCCTATTGATAAATCTTGTGGAACATTTGTAAAACCAAATTTAGTAATTGTTTGATGAACAAAACTAAGGCTAGTATCAAGTAGTAAGTTAATTGTAGCTAGGTTTCTACTTTTTGTAAGTGCTTCTTTAAGAGTGATTAAACCATTAAAATCTTTTCCATAGTTTTTAGGCTTCCAAATCATTTTCTTACCCTGTGCATCACGAGTTTCAAACACTCTTGCAATATCAGCAATCTCGCTAGCAGGTGAATAGCCAAGATTTAAAGCTGTAAGATATACAAATGGCTTAAAGCTTGAACCCACTTGACGATTACTCATAGTAGCACGATTAAAATTACTTTTATAATAATCAACCCCACCAACTAAAGCTAAAATATCCCCACTACTAGGCTCTGTAACTATCATAGCTCCATTGATTTGGTTTAAATCTATATCTTTATCTCTTTTAATAAGTTCATCATATCCAAACTTAATAGCTTCTTCAGCTATTTTTTGAGTATTCAAATCAACACTAAGTTCAACTCTATAACCACCTGTTTTAATGTCTTCAATTCCCATAGCTTGTAATTGTCTAATAGCTTCATCTATTACATAAGGAGCTTTATTTTGAGTTAAACTCTCATCATAAACAATTGGTTTTAAAGCTACATTTTGTTTATATTCAGCTTCACTAATCCAGCCTAAATCATACATTCTTTTTAAAACTGCATTAGCTCTTGAAAGCGATAAATCAATTCTTTTTGTAGGATCATATGTGCTAGGAGCTTTTGGTAAGCCAACTAGCATAGCCATTTCTTTAAGGCTAAGTTCGTTTAATTCCTTATGAAAATACCCAGCAGCAGCTGTTTTAATCCCATAATATCCATGCCCTAAAAATATAAAGTTTAAATATCTTTCTAATATTTGTTCTTTTGTTAGATTTTTTTCAATTTCATAACTAATTATTGCTTCATTTATTTTTCTTTTAATACTTTTTTCACTTGTTAAATAATGATTTTTCACAAGTTGTTGAGTAAGAGTTGAAGCACCTTCTGCTAAGCGACCTTTTTGAATATCTTTAATAATTGCTCTAAAAATAGCATCAATATTAATCCCTTCGTGTTCAAAAAAACTCGTATCTTCAATAGCAATTAATGCTTCAATTAGTCTTGGTGGAATTTCTTCAAATCTAGCATAAGCTCTATTTTCGTTAAAAACATTTGCAAGTAAAGTGCCATTTCTATCATAAAATTGAGTTGTAAGGTCTAAATCAAATTCCTTATAATCAATATCTTTATTTTCAACAACATTTAAAAAATATCCTAAAACAACACAGCCTAAAATTCCACAAACAGCTATAAAATAAATAATGTATTTCAAAAAATCTCCTTAAATCATAGTGCTAATGAGTAAAGCAAATAGCACACCAATACAAGAAATCAAAATATTTAACGGGATAAAATAATAAACAATTAAAGCTATTTTTTCATTACAAACTAATAATTTATTTTCTTTTTCTTTCTCACATAAAATAAATTGATAATAAATATATAATAAATTTAAAGTGGCAAAAGCATAAAGCGACCATTGCGTAGATGCTAAAGTATTAAACAATGGGTCAGAACTATTATTAATCATTACATATATAGCACTAAAAGCCATAACAGCCATTAAAACAAAAAACGCATAAAGCTGCTTTTTTAATATCCTTAGTGCTTTTTGTAAATTCTCTTCATCTTCACATAAATAAAAACCAGCATTTGCTCTAATGCCTAAATGAAGACCAATAAAGCAAATACCGGCTAATAAATGTATATAAGGTAAAACTAAGCTATCAAGCCCTAGCATATTACCTTCTTGATTTCATCTTTTGCTAAAGCTAAAGCTTCGTTGATTTTACTAATATCTTTTGCACCTGCAGTAGCAAAATCATCTCTACCGCCGCCATTTCCGCCTAAAAATTGAGCTACAATCTTAGCTAAATTTCCTGCTTTAACGCTAGTATTTTTTGAGCCAACCGCAATGCTTACTTTATCGTCTTTACAAGTAATTAAAACAATAACAGCTTTATCAAATTTATTTTTAAACTCATCTATACCAGCTTTAATATCAAGCCCGTTATATTCACTAACGCAAACATTAACGCCGTTAATAATCTCGCTACTTAAATTATTAGCACCATTTTTTAAAGCTTCTTTTAGTTCTTTTATTTCATTTTTTAAATTCTCAAAACTCTTTAAAATATCATTTGTTTTTAGACTTTTTTTGATATTTTCAAATTCCGCAATCAAATTCCTTGAGTATTCTTTAGCAGCCTTACTAGCTATTGCTTCAATTCTTCTAACACCAGCACTTACTCCACTTTCTTTTAATATTATAAAATCGCCAATTACTGAAGTATTACTAACATGAGTTCCGCCACAAAGCTCAATGCTATCTCCTAAAGTTAATACCCTTACTTTATCGCCATATTTTGTATCAAAAAGCGCCATTGCACCGCATTTTTTTGCACTTTCAATATCAGTTATTTGAATATTTGAATTTGTAGCTTGATAAATCATATCATTTACAATATCACTAATTTGCTTTAGCTCATCTTCATTTAATGCACGGGTAAAATTAAAATCAAATCTAATTCTATTAAAATCTACAAATGAACCTGCTTGAGTTGCATTTTCTCCTAAAACCTTTCTTAATGCATAATGAAGCAAGTGGGTAGCACTATGATGTCTTGCGATTTCTGCTCTTCTTTCGGTATCAATTTTGATTAATAATTCATCATTTACATTAAAATCACCTACAATTTCAACTAAAGCTAAATTAATATCAAAAAATTTCTCAACTTCAAGCACATTTGCAACTAATTTATCATTTTTATAAATACTACCTAAATCGTAATTTTGCCCACCACTTGTTGCATAAAGTGGAGTTTTATCAAACATTAGCCAAGCTTTTTTGCTTTTAATTCCAATTTTAAATTCTTCATCTAAAACAGCTAATAATTTTGCTTTAATTTCAGTATTTTCATATCCAACGAACTCATTTACACCAAATTTATCTAATAATTCTTTAAAATCTCCGTGAGTTGCTTTATCCCCACTACCTTTCCAATTTGCTTTAGCTAATTCTCTTTGCTTAGCCATTAGTTCATTGAATTTGTCTTCATCAATTTTAAGATTTTTTTCTCTTAACATATCAAGAGTTAAATCAAGTGGAAAACCATAAGTATCATATAATTTAAACGCAACTTCTCCACTAAAAACATTTTTAGTATTTTTAAGCTCTTCATTAAAAATACTCATTCCATTTTCAATAGTATTTAAAAATCTCTCTTCTTCGCTTAATAATTGCTCTTTTACAAAAGATTTTTTCTCATTTAAATATGTATAATGCTCTCCCATTAATTCACAAACAATATCTACTAATTTATACATAAATGCACTTTTAAATCCTAGTAAATATCCGTGTCTTAAAGCTCTTCTTACAATACGGCGTAAGACATATCCTCTACCTTCTTTATCAAATGTTACGCCTTGAGCTAGTAAAAATGTAGCTGAACGAATATGATCAGCAATTACTCTAAAGCTTGCTCCACTTTTATATTCATATTTTAGGTTTGCTAAACTTGCGATTTTTTCAATTATTGGCATAAATAATGAGCTATCAAAATTGCTAAATTTACCTTCTTTAATAGCACTTACACGCTCAAGTCCCATACCTGTATCAATGCTAGGTTTTGGTAGTTTTGTCATAGTTCCATCAGGGTGTTTTTCAAACTGCATAAAAACTAAATTCCAAATCTCAAGGAATCTATCTCCATCTCCACCCATATAATCTTCATCGCTTTTAAAATTTTCTTCACCTTGGTCGTAAAAAATCTCACTACAAGGACCACATGGGCCAGTATCACCCATTTGCCAGAAATTATCTTTATCTCCAAATTTATAAATGCGTTCTTTTGCAATGTGTTTTTGCCACATATTATAAGCTTCATCATCGTTTTCATGAACGGTTACATAGAGCCTATCTTTAGGTAATTTTATAACCTCAGTTACAAATTCCCAAGCATATGCAATAGCTTGTTCTTTAAAATAATCACCAAAAGAGAAATTTCCTAACATTTCAAAAAATGTATGATGTCTTGCAGTATAACCAACATTATCTAAGTCATTGTGCTTTCCACCTGCACGAATACAAGTTTGACAGCTTGTTTTTCTAGGTGGATTTGGGCTTGGCACTTCACCTGTAAAAATACTCTTAAAAGGAACCATTCCTGCATTTGCAAAAAGCAAAGTCGCATCATCAGGCACAAGTGGGCTTGATGGGGTAATTTCATGACCTTTACTAGCAAAAAACTCTAAAAATTCTTTTCTTATATCCATTTTTATATCCTTGAAAATTTTTTAAATCATATCAAAAAGGTTTTAAACTAAAGATAATAAAGCTCTAATTTTTAGAGCTTTAATTTAGTTAGCATATCATCATAAGCTTTTTTTGTTCCTTGTCTTACTGGCTGTATTATTGAGCCTATTATTATAAATACTGAAGCTAGTAAAAATCCTGGTATTATTGAATAAAGTTCAAATATACCTTCTTTTGCAATATTAAAATAATCAATATGTTCCCACAAAATCACTCCTAAAGCACCAAAACTCATACCTAAAATCGCACCTAATCTACTCATATTTTTCCAAAATAAAGAAAAAATTATCACACTACCAAAAGAAGCACCAAAACCAGCCCAAGCATATCCAACAATATCAATAATACTGGTATTTTTATCAGCAGAAATTATAAAAGCAACAATAGCAACAACCAAAACACTAAGTCTTGAAACTCTCATTACTATCTTAGCAGGAGCACCTTTATTAAAAATTTTTCTATAAAAATCTTCTGCTAAAGTTGAGCTAGATACTAATAATTGCGAACTTGCCGTACTCATAATCGCTGCTAAAATCGCACTTAATAAAATTCCAGAAATCCAAGGATTAAATAATAATTGGCTAGTTACTATAAAAATTCTATCCTTATCTAATAAGTCTATATTAAACTTATATAAATAAGCTATACCAATAAATCCTATTAAAATAGCTCCAATTAAGCTAATTACCATCCAAGAAATACCTACAAAAGTAGCAATTGGAATGTCTTTTGTGCTTTTTATAGATATAAACCTTACTATTATGTGTGGCTGACCAAAATACCCAAGTCCCCAAGCTAAAGAACTAATTATCCCTACTAAAGTTAGATTTTTACTCATAGAAATATAATCTTTTTGACTTTCTTCTCCAAGCTTAATTATTATATTAATAGCTTCGCTAAATCCGCCTATTTCATTAATCATAACCAATGGAACAATAATTAAAGCTCCCATCATCAATAAGCCTTGTATCAAATCAGTCCAACAAACTGCCTTATATCCGCCAACGAAAGTATAAACAACTATTAATATAGTTCCTGTTATTACTGCTTGTTCGTATTTAACTGAAAATAATTCTTCAAAAAGCTTTCCACCAGCTACTAAACCACTAGATATATAAATAGTAAAAAATATTAAAATCACAATAGCACAAATTATTCTTAAGGTATGACTATCATCGCTAAATCTAGTCTCAAAATAATCAGGAATAGTTATACAATCTTTTCTAACATCAGTATAAATTCTAAGCCTTTTAGCAACAAACATCCAATTAATTAAAGCACCAACACTAAGCCCTATTGCTATATAAGTTTTACCTAAGCCATATAATAAAACAGCCCCTGGTAATCCCATAAGAAGCCAACCACTCATATCAGACGCTCCAGCACTAAGTGCTGATACTATAGGACCCATACCTTTATCGCCTATAAAATAATCTTCTGAAGTTTTATTTTTCTTCCAAAAATAAAACCCAATTCCTAGCATTAATACGCTATAGAATACAAAATCTAAAATTATTGGCAAACTAATTTGCACCTTTTCTAATTCATTCATTTTTATCCTTTTATATAGACTAACTTTTAAAACTCTAGCACCTAAATTCCAATAATAATAAAATACTATAAAATAAGATTATTTAATAATTCAAATATTTTATTAATAAATAGATTTATTACTAGCTATAGTTTTTGAGTATTTGCTACTTGTTTATAAATAAAAGCTTTTAAATATCCTATTTTATCACATTCAATATCATTTTAAATAATTTTTATAAATTTATATTTTAAAAAAGCTTATTATAAAGATTACAATAAAGCCTTAAATAATTATGTATTAAATGAAAGCAAATACAATTAGCCTTTTATTTTTTAAGGATAATCAATGTTAGCATTCTGTGATTTAAAATCTCAATATTTAAAATATAAAAACGAAATAGATGAAAGAATTCAAAATATATTAAATAATACAAGTTTTATAGGTGGTAATGAAGTTGCTTTGCTTGAAAGCAATCTAGCAAATTATACAAAAGCAAAATACGCATATTCTTGCTCAAACGGAACTACGGCTTTATATGTAGCATTAAAAGCTTTAGGGATTAAAGAAGGTGATGAGATAATTACAACTCCTTTTACTTTCATTGCAAGTTCTGAAATGATAGCTTTAATTAAAGCTAAACCTGTTTTTGTTGATATAAGCGAAGTAGATTATAACCTTGATATAAGCAAAATTGAAAGCCTAATTACACCTAAGACTAAGGCTATTTTGGCAGTTTCAATTTTTGGTCAAATGCCTGATTTAAATTCCATAAAAAATATATGTAAAAAACATAATTTATACTTGATTGAAGATGCAGCTCAAAGCTTTGGTGCAAAAGATGATTTAGGCAATATCTCTTGTAATATTGCCGATATTAGCACGACAAGTTTTTTCCCTTCAAAACCACTTGGATGTTATGGAGATGGTGGAGCTATCTTTACAAATAGCGATGAATTAGCAAAAAAAGTAAAATTACTTATAAATCACGGAAGCGAAATGAGATATAAACACGAAATAATAGGCTTAAATGCAAGACTTGATAGCATACAAGCTGCAATTTTAAATGTAAAATTAAAATATTTTGATGAAGAAATTGCTAAAAGAAACGAAATTGCTAACATTTATACAAAAAACCTTAAAAACTGCATTACACCTAAGGTAAAATCAGGATATAAGAGTGTTTGGGCTCAATATAGCGTAAGGGTTAAAAATAGAGATTTAGTAGTAAAAAAACTAAGTGAAAACAATATCCCAACCGCAATTCATTATCCAATAGCACTATATTCGCAACCTTGCTTTAAATATTTAGATTATAAAGCAAGTGATTTTAAAGTATGCGAAAATGTAACGAATGAGATTTTATCTTTGCCATTTTCTGCATTTTTAGATACACTAGACCAAGAAAAAATCATTGAAATTTTTAATAAAGGAGAATAAATGAGAAGATTAGACCAAGTAGGTTCGTTCTTAAGACCAGCCAAATTAAAAGCTGCAAGAAGTGATTATGCAAACGCAAAAATCAGTAAAGACGAATTAAGAGCTATTGAAGATGAGTGCATAAAAGAATTACTAATTGAGTGTGATAAAAACAATGTTTATTATCTAAGTGATGGAGAATTTAGACGCTCTTGGTGGCATTTAGATTTTTATTGGGGATTTAGTGGAATTAGCAAAATTATTAAAGAAAAAGGCTATGTTTTTAAAGGCATAGAAACAAGAGCTGAAGGTATTAAAATAACTAATAAAATAGAGTGTAAAGACCATCCTTTCTTAAAAGATTTTGCAAGTTTAGTAAAAATTGCAAAAGAATTAGGCATTGATACAAATCGCTTAAAATTAACAATTCCTAGCCCATCAATGCTTTTATATATGTTATTTATCCGTGGTGGATTTAATGTAGAATTTGAATACTACGAAAAAGATTATGCAAAATTAAAAGAAGATATTTTAAAAGCCTATGCTGATTTTTATTTAGAATTTGAAAAATTAGGCGGAGTTTATTTACAACTTGATGATGTTAGCTTTGGCTCGTTTTGTGATGAAGATTTTAGAGCAAATCTAATCAAAAATAACTATAACGCCGATGATTGCACTAAAGAATATGTAGAGTATTTAAACAAAAGCCTAGCAACTATGCCAAAAACAATCACAAGTGCAATACATATATGTAGGGGTAATTATAGAAGCCATTTTAGTGCTAGTGGTGGATATAGCAAGGTTGCTAGCGAATTATTTGCAAATCTTAATATAAATAAATTCTTTTTAGAATTTGATGATGATAGGTCAGGAGATTTTGAACCATTAAAATATATTAAAAATCAAATAGTAGTAATTGGGCTTTTGACTACTAAAACTAAGGAAAATCCAAGTATTCAAACTCTAATTAAAAGAGCAAAAGAAGCAGCTAATTTCTTAGATACAAAACAAATTGAGTTTAGCACCCAATGTGGTTTTAGCTCTACAGAAGAAGGCAATGAAATTGATATGAATACTCAGTGGGAAAAAATCGCACTTTTAAATGAATTAAATAATACTTTAGATAAAGAAGGCTTTTAATGAATATAGCATTAATAGGTCTTGGTGTAATGGGTAAAAACCACTACACCGAACTTTGTAAAAAGGATATAAATTTATATTGCTTTGATTTAATTAAGCCTGATTGGATTGATGATGATAAGTATTTTTCTAATTTAGATGAATTGTTAAAAAATGATATTGATGGAGCGATAATAGTTGTTCCGACTAAATATCATTATGAAGTATTTTCTAAGATTAAAGATAAAATCAATTTTATTCTAATAGAAAAACCATTATCATTTAGCCTTGATGAAGCTTTAGCTATTAAAAATAGCGGAGTAAATGTAGCAGTTGGCTTTTGCGAGAGATTTAACCCTGTAAGTCTTGAGTTTTTAAAACATATCAAAAACGAAGAAATAAAATATGCAAGTTTTATAAGAGCATCTAAAAAACCAGCTAGAATTAGTGATGTTGGGGTTGATTTAGACCTTTGTGTGCATGATTTGGATTTAGCAAATTTCTTTGGGATAAAGGCTAGTTTTAAAATAAATCGCACAAATAATCCTTGCACGCAAATTAAGCTAAATTCTAATAATCTTGATATTTTAGCTTCTTGGGAATTTAATAGTAGGATTAGAAAAGCCTTTATAAATACAAATGTATCAAGCTATGAATTAGACTTTTTAAACTCAAAATTAATTAAAGATGAAACTACAATAACACTTCAAGCTCATTCAAGCCTAGCAAAAGAGCAAGATGAGTTTATTAATTATATCAAGACAAATGATTTAGGGCTTTTAGCAAGTGTTGATGATGCTATTTATACTCAAGAAATTCTAAAGAATTTGAATTAAGATATTAAAAATACCGACTTAAAACAAATTAATTAATCAATCCTTTAAAATAATTGCTAGAATAAAGCTTTTATTTAAAGGAGAGTAGATGAACAAGATTTTAGTTTTAGATGGAGTTAGCGATTTAGCTACTAAAATTTTAGAAAAAGATTGCAAAGTAAGTGAATATCCTAAAATTAGCGAAGAAGAATTGCTAAAAATAATTGGTGATTATGATGCAGTTATTTTAAGAAGTGCTACAAAAATTACAGAAAAAGTATTAGAACACGCTCATAGATTAAAAGTAATCGGTAGAGCTGGAGTTGGTGTAGATAATATAGATATAAAAGCAGCTACAAAAAAAGGAATAATAGTAGTAAATGCACCAAATGGTAATACAAACGCAGCTACAGAACATACTTTTGCACTAATGTTAAGCCTTGCTAGAATGATACCTAACGCACATGCTAGTGTTGTAAATGGTATTTGGGATAGAAAAAGCTTTTTAGGACTTGAATTAAAAGATAAAACTTTAGGGGTTTTAGGTTTAGGTAGAATTGGTGCTGGTGTTGCTAGTAGAGCACAAGCATTTGGTATGAAAGTAATTGCGTATGATCCATATCTTAGCAACGAAAGAGCTATTCATTTACAAGTTAAAAAATGTGAATTAGATGAAGTTTATGCTGAAGCTGATTTTATTACATTACACCTTCCATTAACAGATGAAACAAAAGAAATGATAAATAAAAATAGCATAGCTAAAATGAAAAAAGGTGTAAGAATTATAAATGCAGCAAGGGGTGAATGTATTAATCTTGATGATTTAACAAATGCTTTAAAAAATAAAGATATTGCAGGAGCTGCTCTTGATGTTTTTGCTAACGAGCCATTGGGAAACCACGAGATTACAACTTTAAAAAATGTGGTTTTAACACCGCATTTAGGTGCGTCTACAATAGAAGCTCAAGAAGGAGTTGCAGTTGATGTAGCAATTGCTATTAAAGAAGCGTTAAATGGTCAAATGGTTGCTAGTGCTTTAAATGCTGTGCCAGTTAGCCCTGAAATGCTAAATAAAATTAAGCCTTATTTTAATCTAGTAAAAGCATTAGGATTTATTGCATGTGAAGTTAGTAATTCAGCAATTAAACAAGTTTTCATTGAATATTCAAATGCCTTTAAAGAACTTGATACTAGAGCTTTAAGCCAAGTAATGTTATGTGGATTATTAAATTCTATATTGCAAGAAAAAGTAAATATGGTTAATGCACCAATTCTAGCTCAAAATAGAGGAATAAGCTTAATTGAGCAAAAAAGTGATGAAGTAAATAATCAAATAAAAGTAAAAATAGTAAGCGAATTAGGTGAGCACGAAATAAGAGGAGCTTTAATGAGCGATAAGAGTGCTTATGTTAGTGGTATTGATGAATATGATATTAAATTTGAACCAAGTGGAGTATTATTGTTAGTGCCACACGATAATGTGCCTGGTATGATAGGACAAATTGGAACTATTTTAGGCGAAGCAGGAATAAATATTTTAAGTATGCAAGTTAGCAAAACAAATACAAGTGGTGAAAACATAATGGCAATTAGTATTAATAAAAAACCATTAAAAACAGATTATAAAAAACTTTGTGAATTAGCTGGAGTTCATGGAGTTAAGATAATTGATTGCAGTGAGATTTGCGATGATTAATCTAATATTACTTAGACACGGGCAAACTAATTGGAATAAAGAAGGTAGATATCAAGGTCAAATTGATACTGATTTAAGTGATTTAGGCAAGGAACAAGCTAAGAAATTAGCCCTTGCTTTAAAAAATATACAAATTGATTTTTTTATAGCAAGTCCTTTAAAAAGAGCTTATGAAACAGCTTGTGAAAGTGCTAAATTTCACAATAAAGAAGTTTTAAAAGATGAAAGATTATTAGAGATAAATCACGGAACTTGGGAAGGTAGATTATCAAGTGAAATAGAACAAGATTTATTAAAAAAATGGAAGCAAACCCCACATTTAGTAAAAATGCCTAATGGAGAAAGCTTAGAAGATATTTTAAATAGAGTAAAACTTGCAATAAACGATTATATTACAAAATATGATGGAAAAACAATTGCAGTTTTCGCTCACGATGCAGTAAATAAGGTAATCATTTCTCATTTATTAAATGCACCACTTAGCTCATTTTGGAATATTACTCAAGATAATACCTGCATTAATGTCCTTGAAATATCTAATGATTTAGCAAAAATAATAACCTTAAATAACACCAATCATTTAGGGTATTTATATTCTAAAGAAATTCAATTAGGTTTATAATGCTTATTTAAATTCTTATTTTGATTTTTACAAAATAAGAATTTAAAATAATTGCTTTACTAAATAATTCATCTTTAAAAATTATATAAATTTGTATAATATGAAAACCATAAAATACAGCTTCAATTTGCTTTAAAATATTCTTACAAGATATATTAATCTAAAGCAGAATTTGTTGTAATGTCAATATTATTTAACATATTATTTTTGCTATTTTACTTATATTCAGGTATTACCCACGCTAGAATAATCATTTTTACCTTGTTTTAAAATCTTATAATAAATATTATCTATTTAAATTTTAAAAGTAAAAAATTTTATAAAGCTATTTTTTATTTTATTACCAAATAACATATAAAATATTTATATGAAAAATAAAGAATTTAAATTAGGATAAAAGATGAATTTTAGACATATGCAACTATTTTTAAAAGTAGCAAAATTGCAAAGCTTTACAAAGGCTGCAAATGAGCTTAAAATACCGCAACCATCATTATCTCAAAGTATTTTTGCATTAGAAAATGAGCTAAAAACCACGCTTTTTAATAGAAGCACAAATCCAATATCTTTAACCGAAGCAGGAGAAATATATTTAAAAAAAGCAAATCTAATAAAAGATATGATAGCAGAGCTTGATACTGAAATTTCAGCACTAAACAATGCCAAAACTGGCAAAATTCGTATAGCATTCTTACAAAATGGCTATAATATGATTCCAAATCTCTTGCCACAATTTTGCAAGCGTTTTAGCGACGCTAGTATTAAAATTTCTCAAATCTTTTCAACGCTTAAAATCAAACAAATGATTTATGATGATGAAATTGACCTTGGAATGCTAGTTTTACCACTTGATATAAAATATTTAAAATATGAAATAATAAAAAGCAGCAATGTTTTTCTAGCACTACCATCTTTACACGAATTATCTTTAAAATATAAAAATAAAGAATTGCCAGAAATATCAATCAAAGAACTAAAAAATGAGAAATTTATTCTGCCAAAATCTTCTCAAAGAAGTAGATTAGATATTGATTTAATGTTTAAAAACAATGAATTTATTCCTAAAATTTTATGCGAAACTGAGACTTTTGATATTGCAAATTCAATAGTAGCAAGCGGTGTTGGTGCTACTTTTACTATTAGAGAATTAATAAAAGATGATAAAAAAGATAAAATAAAATTATTTAATATAAAAGATAATAATTTAATTAAAACATTAGTTATAGCTTATAAAAAAGATAAAAAACTCTCACATTTAGAGCTTGAGTTTATAAAAATGGCAAAAGAATTAGGGGCTTAGCCCCTAAAATTATGCTAATTTTGTAGCATCAATTATATTTAAATCAAGTCCTAATTGTTCGTTGCTAAGACCAAGTGCTAATCCTACTAATTGAGAAAGATGAATTATTGGCTTTCTAATTTCAGAACCCATTGCATCTTGATAGCGTTCTTGGTAAATATCAAGCTGCATTTGGCAAAGCGGACAAGGTGTAACAACGCAATCAGCACCATTTTTATCAGCACTACCAACAATTTGAGATGACATTTTTTGCACCGATTTTACTGCTGGATAACTAGCGTGAAAACCACAGCAATCTAAGCGTTTTTCAAATGGAACTATTGTCGCACCAAGCGCACTAACTACAGCTTCAAAGCTTTTTGGATTAGTTGAACTTTCTTTTGCGTTATATGATTTTTCAGGGCGAATACTATGACAACCATAAAATAAAGCTACTTTTAGATTAGAAAGTGGCTTAACAACTTTTGATTTTAAGGTATCTAAATTCTCATACAAAATCCATAAAAGGCTTGTTATTTCATTATTTCCTTGATATTTCATATTACCTTTTGCTAAATATTCATTTATGCGGTCTTTTGCACCTTTATCTAAAGCAGTTTTTGCACGAGTTAAAGTTAACATACAAGTGCTACAGGTTGTTAGCATTGGCATATTCATATTCTCAGCTAATGCTATATTTCTAGCATTTGCTACAAGTGCTGCTATTGGGTCTACATCTTGTGCTTGAGATGCACCACAGCAACTCCAACCCTTAATCTCGTGTAAAGTTATACCTAGTATTGGAGCTATTGCTTCTAATGACATTTTTGATTCTTTAGCTGCTTGACTTAAAACACAGCCAGGGAAAAAAGCGAAATCTTTTTGTTGCATAACTTACTCCTTATTAGCAGCTCTAGCTGCTTCAATCATTTTTACTAAATCTTCATGACCTTCAATTTCTTCATCACCAAAAATATGTAATGGATTCATCTTACCTGCTTTCATTAGATTGTATGCAATATCTATTTTTGTAGTATTTGCTAAAACACCTTCAGAGCGAAGTGCTAAATAAATCTCATTTAATCTACCTGTATCTTCTAAGTCTTTTAAGAATGCTTCTGCGTGAGCTGGTCCTGTGCCATCTTTTAAACCTTTTTTCATAGCCATTACTCTTAGCATTGCTATATCATCAGCAGCACTAATTCCTTTAGGACAGCGGTCGGCACACTCTTGACAATGAACGCACATCCAAAGACCATTTGCAATAGATGGTTTTAAGTGTTTTAAAGCATCTTTTGAGCGTGAATCATAAGCAGCACGAAATGCGTGAGTAAATACAAATGGTTCCATATAATCACTTGAATCAGCTTCAAGTTTATTACATTCACTAGCACAACAACCACATAAAATACAATCCCATTGTTTTTTAATAGCATCAACTTCAGCTTGAGTTTGCACGCAACCTTTTTTATCAGAAAAGGCTTCTTTTGGTGTTATAGTTGGTTTTATTTTTCTTAAATTCTCAATACTTGGCTCCCAATCTACAACTAAATCCGAAAGAACTTTAAAATTTGCCAAAGGAGAGATTTTTAAGCTTTCAGGATTATCATATTCTTTTAATAAATCATCCATTTTAGTATCACAAGCAAGGTATGAATGCCCATTCACACGCACACCACAAGCACCACAAATTGCCATACGACAAGCCGAAGTAAAATTTAGTGAAATATCTTGAGTGCGTTTTATATGTTGTAATAAGGCTAAAAGCGTTTTTCCCTTTACTTCATCTATACTTAAATCATATGCTTGAACAAATTTATCAACTCCATTAAAGCGGTCAATTAAAATTTTCATTAGTATTTCCTTTCTTCAGGTTTAAATTCTGTAATAACTACATCTTTATAACTAAGGCTTAATTTGTCATCTTTTAAAGTAACAAGGCTATGTTTTAAGAAATTCTCATCATCTCTTGTTGGATAATCTTCTCTAGTATGAGCCCCACGGCTTTCTTTTCTGTTTAATGCACCAAGACAAGCACATCTTGCTAAAAGAATGAGATTTCCAAATTCTAAATACTCAATTAAAGCAGTGTTATAGAACATATTTGGATTTGAAATTTTAAGATTATTATATTTAGCCCAAATCTCATCTAGGATTTTTATATGTTTTTCAAGCTTTTCTCCTGTTCTATAAATTCCCATATTATCCCAGTTGTATTGTCCAAATTCTTCTCTTAAATCATAAAGCTCGTTAGGTTTTGAATTGCCACTTGTTATATCTTTTAGCTTAATTCTCCATTTTTGAGCTAATTCTTCAGCGTGTTTGCCAGAGCCATAATTTTGTCTTTTATTTGCATACTCACCTGCACCCTCACCTGCAAGTTTGCCTGTAACTGCCGCATCAGCTAAGCTATTTCCACCTAGACGATTTGCTCCGTGAATTGAAGCACAACTTGTCTCACCTGCAGCAAAAAGTCCTGCTAAATGAGTACTCATATCATCAAATTTTGCAATTTCTATACCACCCATTGAATAGTGTGCTGTTGGACGAATTTTAATTGGTTCTTTTACTAAATCTATACCTTCAAATAAAAGTCCAATATGACGAATTTGTGGTAATTCATTCATAATTTGTTCTTCACCTAAATGCGTAACATCTAAAAGAACATAAGAGCCCATTCCCTCTCCAAATCCATTGCCTAAACGAATTTCACTTTCAATTGAACGAGAAACAATATCTCTTGGAGCAAGCTCAAGACGATTTGAGTATTTACTCATAAAGCGTTCGCCTTTATTATTAATTAATTTTCCACCAAGACCTCTTGCCGCTTCAGTAATTAATGCACCACCATTTCTAACTCCTGTTGGGTGAAATTGAAGCATTTCAGGGTCTTTAAACGCAAGTCCAGCTCTAAGTGCTGCAGCAATTCCATCTCCACTAGCATTAAATGGGGTTGAAGTGCGGTTATAGAACACACGAGTATAACCACCTGTTGCTAGAACCACTGATTTTGCTAATACAGGCACTACATCTCCTGTTTGCATATTTAAAAGAACTACACCTTCGCACTCATTATTATCAATCGCAATATCAAGTAAGTAATGGTCAAGCAAGAAATTAACACCATTTGTAATGGCTTCATCAAGACAGGTGTGCATCATAATAGAGCCTGTTTTATCGGCTGCATAATTACAACGTTCATATTTTGCACCACCAGCAAAACGCCTTGCAACCGTTTTATCTTTTTGTCTATTAAAAGGCATTCCTGCATAATCAAGTTCGTGAATTGCTTCAGTTGCTTTTTCAGCAAATTTAATAATTACATCTTGATCGCCTAAAAAATCACTACCTTTAACAGTATCATACGCGTGTAATTTGTTTGAATCACCATTTTCAAAATCAATCACACCATTAATCCCACCTTCAGCCATACAGGTTGCATTTCGTGATGGCATACCTTTATTAACTACTACAACATTTAAATTTGGATGATTTTTTCTAACCGCAACAGCAGCTCTAAGACCAGCACCACCAGAGCCGATAACTAAAACATCTACGCTTGGTAGTGAGGTATTTTTACCACTTTTTTTAAGCTCACTTGCCATAATTGATACAGGGCTTGTGCTAGCTGCTACTGCACCAACACCAATAGTAGCTGATTTTATGAAATCTCGCCTATTGAATTTTTCTTCATTCATATAAAACTCCTTTAAATAAGAATTTTGGTATTAATCTTTATTTTTTTCTTAAAATAAAAAATTAATAGCAAAATATTATTCTAAATTACATTATAAGTCAAATATTATTTTTTTTATAATCTCATAAGATAAAAATTATAATATATAAAAAATCACGATTTTATGGTATTTTGAATTAGAGAATTTATAATAAAATTAATATAAAAAATAAAATATCATCAATATTTATTAGTAATAAACTTATAAAAAGTTTCTTTTTTAGTATTTTAATAATTAATAATTTTTCACATTGCTTATAAATCTATAGTATAAATTTACTAATATTTTAAATATTTAATTTGCCTTTATTTACGCTAATTTTGAATATATACTATTAAGCTTTAAATAGGCAAATTAACACCATTTAAGTAATTACTTTAATTTATAATAATTAGATGATATTTTTATATATTCTTAAAAAATAATTTTAATTTTTGAGTATAAAACTATGAAAGTGTTTTAATGCTTTTATAAGCGTCAATAATGTTTCTTATTTCTTCATAAAAAGATTAATATGATTAATAATTCACTAGTTATTAAAAAATTATATTAATGTTTTAAATTCTATTTGAGTAATAAAATAATCAAGCCCTAAAAAGGGCTTGAAATTATTCAGAAATGCTATAATCAGCTGCTGCTAAACGCTTTAATTGTCTATAGCGTCTTTGTGCATCTGCTTTGTTGCGAGCATATAGTTCTGCTGCTTCTTTTGGATTTCCTTTTTTTAGTGAGTTATAACGAACTTCTGCCATTAAGAACTCTTCATATAAATTCCAATCAGGTTCTTTTGAAGCAATTTTTAATGGATTTTTACCCTCTGCTTCTAATCTTGGATCAAATGTGTAAATTGGCCAATAACCACACTTAGTTGCGATTTCTGCATGATCACCACTAGCACCCATTCCACCTTTAATTCCGTGAGCTATACAAGGGCTATAGCAAATGATTAAGCTTGGTCCATCGTAAGCTTCTGCTGCGATTAGTGCTTTAATAAAATGAGCATAATTTGCATTTGAATTTACTTGAGCTACGAAAATATTTCCATAAGTCATAGCAATTTGTCCTAAGTCTTTTTTCTGACTTGGCTTACCACTTGCAGCAAATTGTGCTACTGCACCTGTTCTAGTTGATTTTGAAGCTTGTCCGCCTGTATTTGAATAAACCTCAGTATCCATTACTAATACATTCACATCTTCTCCACTAGCTAAAACATGGTCAAGCCCACCATAACCAATATCATAAGCCCAGCCATCACCACCAAAAATCCATTGAGATTTTTTAGCTACATAGCTTTTTAGACCTAAAATTTCTTTAGCACCTTCAAGCTCTGCGTGTTGTTCTAATAATGGAATTAGTCTATCTCTAACATCTGCTGTTATATCAGCATTTTTCTTATTAGCCAACCATTCGCCATAAAGAGCTGCAATTGCATTTGGAGCTTTATCTTTTGTATTAATCATAATATCTTCAATTCTATGGCGAATTGTCTCGGTAGCAACTCTCATACCCATACCAAACTCAGCATTGTCTTCAAATAATGAGTTACCCCAAGCAGGTCCAAAACCTTTATCATTTTTGCGATATGGAGTAGAAGGTGCTGAACCACCATAAATTGAGCTACAACCTGTTGCGTTAGCAATCATCATTCTCTCACCAAACATTCTAGTAACTAATGTAATATATGGAGTTTCACCACAACCTGGACATGCTCCGTGGAATTCAAATAATGGTTGTGCAAATTGAGCACCTTTTGTAGTATCTTTTGCTATAAAATTATCTTTATAAGTAACTTTATGGAATAAGTAATCAGCATTATCTTGTTCGCCTTTTTCTAGCTCTTCTTCAAGTGGAACCATAACAAGTGATTTTTCTTTACTTGGACATTCAGTTACACATAACTCGCAACCTGTACAATCTAATGTTGAAACTTGAATTTTAAATTTAAGACTTTCGCCTTTTACACCTTTAGCATCGATTGAATGCTCTTTCACGCCTGCTGGAGCATTTGCCATTTCTTCATCATTAATTAAGAATGGGCGTATTACTGCATGTGGGCAAACTGATGCACATTGGTTACATTGAATACAATTTGCTTCAATCCATTTAGGAACCATAACACCAACACCACGCTTTTCATATTGTGTAGTTCCATGCTCAAAACTACCATCTTCATATCCGATAAATGCTGACACTGGTAAATCATCACCTTTTGCAGCGTTCATAGGTTTAACTATATTTTCAACAAAAGCAGTTCCTGTGTATTTATCATCAGCTTTTTTCTCATCTATTACTAAATTAGCCCAAGCTGGATCAACAGTAACTTTTACTAAACCTTGTGCTCCAATATCAATAGCTTTATAGTTCATCTCAACTACTGCTTCGCCCTTTTTAACATAGCTTTTATATGCAAATTCTTTCATATATTTTTGAGCATCTTCATAATCAATAATTTTTGCTAATTTAAAGAATGCACTTTGCATAATTGTATTTGTTCTATTACCTAGTCCTATATCACGAGCAAGTTTTGTAGCATTTATGATATAAAAATTCACATTTTTTTCAGCTAGAACTTTTTTAACTTTATTAGGAATTTTTTCAATTGTAGTTTGTTCGTCCCAAATTGAGTTTAGTAAGAAAGTTCCGTTTTCTCTAATACCTGCTAAAACATCATAAATATCTAAATATGCAGCAACACTACAAGCAATAAAATGTGGGGTGCTTACTAAATAAGTTGAAGTTATTGGCTTTTTAGAAAACCTTAAATGACTTCTTGTATATCCACCTGATTTTTTACTATCATAAGCAAAATATGCTTGTGCATATAAATCAGTTTTATCTCCAATAATTTTAATTGAGTTTTTATTTGCACCTACTGTTCCATCAGCACCAAGTCCGTAGAATAAACATTCAGTTGTGCTTTCATCTCCTAATGAAATCTTTTTGCCTAGTGGTAATGAAAGATGAGTTACATCATCATTAATTCCAATTGTAAAATTATTTTTTGGTTTTTCTTGATTTAAATTCTCATATACTGCAAGTAATTGTGCAGGGTCAACATCTTTTGAACTAAGACCATATCTACCACCTACAATTAAAGGTGCATTTTCTTTATCATAATATGCAGCTTTTATATCAAGATATAAAGGCTCGCCTATACTACCTGGTTCTTTTGTTCTGTCTAAAACTGCAATCTTTTTAACTGATTTTGGCATTTCTTCAAAGAAATATTTTAAGCTAAATGGTCTATATAAATGAACCATCATAACACCAACTTTTTCGCCTTTTTTGTTTAGATAATCAACCACTTCAGTTAAAGCTTCATTTACACTACCCATAGCAACAATTACACGAGTAGCATCAGCAGCACCATAATATACAAATGGTTTATAAGTTCTACCTGTAACTTTTGAAATCTCTTTCATATAATCAGCTACTACATCAGGTAAAGCATCATAAAATTTATTAGCTAACTCACGAGTTTGAAAATATATATCATCGTTTTGTGCAGTTCCACGAGTTTTTGGATGTTCAGGATTTAAACAGGTATCACGGAATGCTTGAACTGCATCCATATCAATTAATCTTTTAAATACTTCATAGTCCATTACTTCAATTTTTTGAATTTCATGAGATGTTCTAAATCCATCAAAGAAATGCATAAATGGAACTCTTCCTTTAATAGCACTAAGATGAGCAACACCAGCTAAATCCATAGCTTGTTGAACGCTATTTGAACATAGCATTGCAAAACCTGTTTGACGAGCTGCGTAAATATCTTGATGATCACCAAAAATTGATAAAGCTTGAGCAGCAATTGCACGAGCAGCAACATGTATAACACCAGGAAGCATTTGACCTGCGATTTTATACATATTTGGGATCTTAAGTAATAAACCTTGAGAAGCTGTATAAGTTGTAGTTAATGCACCAGCTTGTAACGAACCATGAACGCTACCAGCAGCACCTGCTTCACTTTGCATTTCAACAATTTTTACAGGCATTCCAAAAATATTTTTCTTTCCTTGAGAAGCCCAAATATCTGTATAATCAGCCATAGGTGAACTTGGAGTAATAGGATAAATTCCTGCGACTTCTGTGAATGCATAGGCAGCATATGCAGCGGCTTCGTTACCATCCATTGTTTTCATAACTTTTGCCATAATTTTTTCCTTTTTTATAGAATTTGTGTTTCAATTTTACTCAAAGCTTATAAATAAATGTTAATTTGATTCAAGTTTGTAAGTGCTAGAAAATAGGACATTTTTAGTATTGTAAATATTATCAATCAAAAAAGTTACTGATTTAATTTTAGGGTTAATTATTTCATCATAATGAGTAAATAAACTTTCAAAAAATATAATATTTTCATTATTTTTTAAAAATGGTTTTATGATTTCTTTAAATTCTATAAAAATAATTTTAATTAAATCAAAATTTTCAATCTTAAACTCAATTTTTTTATTTCTTATTTTAAAACTAATTTTACTTGTATTTGAAAGATTGATTTGTAAATTAGTCGCTATTTTAGAATAATCAATTGCGTTATTTACAACGCTATATTTTACTCTAAAATCTATACTAATATCATTTAACATATCAAGAACAGATTTATAAGCAGTTTTATTTAAATACCAAGATAAAAACGCTAAATCATCTTTTACATTGTCATTAAACTTCAGATTATCAACATTAAATTCAAATTCTGAACTCATATTAAACAAGCTAGTATCATCAAAATAATATTTATTTTTATCAAAATAATATTCTAAATTATTCTTTTCTATAAAAGAGTATTTTAAATCTTTAAAATCCTTTTCAAGTAATTGTAAAAAATTATAAAATGCAACTCTGTTTTTAATATAAATATTAGAGAATTTAAAATATTTAAAAACTCCATTTTCTATAAAACATTCAGTATAACTTGAACATTCCACCTTAGCTGCTATATATAATTTTTCAAGTAATTTTACTAGATAATCTATTTCTTGTTTTTGCTTGATTATGTTTCTTTGTTCTTGTTGATAATTATCATACAAAAACACACTAGTTGTTAATACAACAACAAGTATGCTTAAAATTATTTTTTTCATAAATTAGCTTCGTTTAAAGCCTCTGATTGATAGTGAGCTATTAGTGGTTCAATGATTTCATCTAACAAACCATCTTGCATAATTATGTCTAATCTGTGTAAAGTAAGATTTATTCTGTGATCACTTATTCTATTTTGTGGATAATTATAAGTTCTAATTCTTTCACTTCTATCTCCACTTCCAACTTGAGATTTTCTACTCTCTCGCTCTTTTGCTAATCTTTCTTGCTCTTGCATTTCATAAAGCCTTGCTTTTAAAACTTTTAAAGCACTTTCTTTATTTTTATGCTGACTTTTTCCATCTTGATTAACAACAACTAAACCTGTTGGAATATGCGTAATTCTAACTGCAGAATCAGTAGTATTTACACTCTGACCACCATGACCACTACTTCTCATTACATCAATTTTTAAATCATTTGGATTTATTTCAATATCACTATCTTCTACTTCAGGCATAACTGCAACGGTTATAGCACTTGTATGAACTCTGCCTTGAGATTCTGTAGCAGGAACTCTTTGAACTCTGTGTGTGCCACCTTCGTATTTTAATCTTGAATAAGCTTTATCACCTTTAATTAATAAAATAATCTCCTTAAATCCACCTGCACTGCCTTCACTTTGACTAACTACTTCTATTTTATAATTTTTATCTTCAGCATATCTTGCATAAGCTTTAAATAAATCTCCGACAAATAAAGCAGCTTCATCTCCACCAGTTCCAGCTCTAATTTCTAAGAAAATATTCTTATCATCATTTGGGTCTTTTGGTAATAAAAGTATTTTTATTTCTTCTTCTAATTTAGGTTTTAATTCTTCTAATTCTTTTAATTCTTCTTTAGCTAAATCACCTAAATCAGGGTCTTGCAATAAAGTTTTATTTTCTTCAATTGAATCTAGCGTATTTAAATATTTTTTAGCAACCTCAACTATATCTTCTAAACTTTTTTGTTCTTTTGATAAGGCTGTAACTTTTGCTAAATCTGTAGTATTTTCAATATTACTTAAAAACGCTTGAATTTCTTCATAGCGTTTTAAGAAAGGTTCAAGTTTGCTTGCTAGCATTAAAAATTATGCACCAATTTTATTTACTAAAAGTGCTAAACGACTTACTTTTCTTGAAGCTGTTTGTTTTTTAATAAAACCACGGCTTACCATTTCGTGAATTTTTTTATTAGCTACTTTTAAAGCTGCTGCTGCCGCTTCATTATCATTAGCTGCTGCTGCTTCACGAACTGCACGAGTAATGTTTTTAAGTCTTGTTCTATAGAATCTGTTTCTAATAGTTTTTTTAATTGTTTGTCTAGCTCTTTTTTCTGATGATTTATGATTTGCCATAAAAAATTCCTTCGTAAAAATTTTTAAAAGACTGATTTTAGTAAAGTTTTGTTAAAATAATCTTAATTCAAAATTAAAATCATACTGAAAGGCAAAAAAATGATATTTGGAACAGATGGAATTAGAGGTTTTGCAGGTAATGATTTAAGTGCTTTTAAAGCTCTTAAAGCTGCTATGGCTATTGGAATTTTTTTTAAAAATAAAGCATTAACAAAAAAAGTAATAGTTGGAAAAGATACTAGAAGAAGTGGTTATATGATAGAAAATGCAATCGTTAGTGGTCTTAATGCAGTAGGTTTTAATGTATTGCAAATTGGCCCTATGCCTACACCTGCTGTTGCTTTTTTAAGTCAAGATTTAAGATGTGATTTTGCTATTATGATAAGTGCCTCTCATAATCCTTATTATGATAATGGTATTAAAGTATTTGATGCTAATGGATTTAAATTAAGCGAAAGCGAAGAATTTGAAATAGATAGAATATTTAATGATGATAATTTAATTAATTCGCATCTTGTAATAAAGGATAAAATCGGCTCTGCAAAAAGAATTGATGATGTAATAGGTAGATATATAGTTCATATTAAAAATTCTTTTCCAAAAGATACAACCTTAAAAAACCTTAGAATTGTGTTAGATTGTGCAAATGGAGCGGCTTACAAGGTTGCACCTGCTGTCTTTTCTGAATTAGGAGCTGATGTTATAACATTAGCTTGTGAGCCAAATGGAATAAATATTAATGATAATTGTGGAGCACTTCATCCAAATATGTTAGCTAAAGAAGTAAAAAGATTAAGAGCTGATGTTGGGTTTGCTTTTGATGGAGATGCTGATAGATTGGTTGTGGTTGATGAAAACGGAGAAATCATTAATGGAGATATTTTATTAGGGGTTTTAGCAAAAGCTTTAAAAGACAATAATAATTTAAGCGGTGTTGCAATTAGTAAAATGAGCAATATGGGATTTTTAAATTATCTTAAAAAACATGATATTTCTTATGTTACAACCGATGTTGGAGATAAATATATTCTACATGCAATGCAAGATAAAAATTATAATTTTGGTGGAGAGCAAAGCGGACATATAATTTTTAGCGATTACGCAAAAACTGGCGATGGTGTAGTAGCAGCACTTCAAGTAGCAAAATTATTATTAAATAAAAAAGCTAGCGAGATTTTTAGCGAAATTAAATTATTTCCACAAAGCTTAACAAACCTAAAAATCACAGAAAAAAAACCTTTAGATAAATTAGAAGGCATAGATAACTTATATGAAAAATTAAATAAAAATAATGTGAATTATTTATTTAGATATTCAGGAACTGAAAATTTAATGAGAATATTACTTGAATGTGAAAATGAAAAAACCTTAAAAAATATGGAAAATGAATGTATAAAATACTTTCAAAGTGTGCTAGTATGAGAAAAAAAATTATCATCTCAAGTCTTATAATAGCCATTGTAATAATCTTAGATAGACTTAGTAAAAATATATTTTTAGCAGGTTATGAATGGCATTTTACCCCTATTAGTTTTTATTTAGTTTTTAATGATGGGGTTGCTTTTTCAATGCTAAGTTTTTTACAAGAATATCTAAAATATATTCAAATAATGTTGCTTATAATTGCTGGAATACTTTTAGTTAAAGAAAAAAAATTCCTAAACGATAATTATTATGCCCTATCATTCATATTAGCCGGGGGCATAAGCAATATTTATGATAGGTTTTTATATCCTGGAGTTATTGATTTTATAGCTTGGCATTATTGGTTTAACTTCGCTGTTTTTAATATTGCTGATGTGTGTATTAACCTTGGCGTTATTATAATAATTTTAAAAGAAATTTTTAAGAAAAGGAAGAAAAATGGAATTTCTAGCTAACAATTATGATTGGATAAAATGGCTTCATTACTTAGCGTTTATTTCTTGGATGGCGACTTTGTTTTATTTGCCACGCCTTTATGTATATCATCAAGAACATTCACATAAAAAAGAATTTGTTGAAGTTGTAAAAATTCAAGAAGATAAATTGTTTTATTTCATAGGACAACCTTCTATGATAATTACACTACTTACTGGAATTTTAATGATTAGTGCTAATTCAACCTTGATGAAACTTGGTTATTTTCATCTTAAATTATTGTGTGTTGTTCTACTACTGATTTATCATTTTGATTGCTTAAAATACCTTAAACAACTAAAAAATGATACCTGTAAAAAAAGTGGTAAATTTTTTAGAGCTTATAACGAAGTGCCTACTATAATAATGATAGGTATAATTACTGCAATGATTATAAGACCATTTTAAATAGGAATACAACATATTCCTATTTAAACAATAATATATATTATCAGTTTAAATTCTTTTAAAAACTAAATAATAATACTAAGCTAAAAAACTTGTAATTTTAAGAGATAATTAAGAAATATCTAATATATTAAAATATCTTACATAAATAGGAAAAATCTTGGATACTTTACATCAACCAACTTTAAGGGTTATTAAAATTTTAGAGACTTTAAAAAATTGTGATGAAGGTCTTAACATAACACAAATTTCAAAAGAATGTAAAATCAGTGTGGGAACTCTTCATCCTATTTTAAAAACACTTTGTGAATTAGATTATTTAAGTTTTGATAATAAAAATTACAAATTATCTTTTTGTCTAAATCCAGAGCTAGAACAAAGGAAATCTACAAAAATTATAATTTATTATATGGATGAGCTAGCTAAAAAAATAAGATTAGCCGTGCAATTAGGGATTTTAAATGGTAAAAAAGTAATTTATTTACATAAAAGTGAAGGTAATGAAAAAATTATTCTAAAGACAAAAGCTGGAGATGTAGCCAATGCTAACGCAACTGCTCTTGGTAAAGCATTGTTATTTGATAAGAATTTAAATGAATTAAAAAGTATTTTCAAAAAACAAATTCTAGAGCAAAATACTGCAAGAACAATCAATAATATAAATGATTTATACGACAATATTCAGTATTGTAAAAATCTAGGTTATTCTTATGAATACGGGGAATATGATGATGATTTTTCTTGTTTTGCTGTGCCTATTTATAAAAACCAACAAATATTTGCCGCAATTAGTGTTACTATCTTGAAATTTCATATAAATGATGAAAAAAAGGATTTAATAACAACAGAATTATTAAAATATAAAAAAATTATAGAAGAGCAATTGCAATAATTATTTTAATAGTATTTAATATTCATATTAAATATATTTTAATTATTGCTTTATCATTTTTATAATTTATATCAAATTAACAACTTTCAGTTAGAATAAATGAAAATTAATTTTAATTTTTATTACTTAATCTAAGGAGAAAATATGGAAAGTTTTGCAATTCTTAAAATTGCACTAGCGTTAATAGTAGTAATTGTTACTATTACACTTTTAATTAAACGCCACGAATCAAGAATGGTTCTTTTTACAAGTGGTGTTGTTTTATGTATTATTGCAGGTGCTCCAATGGACGCACTAGAAGCTTTTACTAAAGCGATAAAAAAGGCAAACATTATTGAACCAATAGTTGCTGCTATGGGTTTTGCTTATGTTTTAAAGCTTACAACTTGCGATAAGCATTTAGTTCATGCATTATCTAAAGTATTGAAATATGCAGGTATTTTTCTAGTTCCTGGAGCTGTATTAATCACTGCATTTATTAATATTTCAGTAACTTCTGCTGCTGGTTGCTCTGCTGCTGTTGGTGCGGTTATTATCCCGCTACTTATGAGAATGGGAGTTCATCCTGCACTTGCTGCTTCAACCGTTTTATTAGGAACTTATGGAAGCGCAAACTTAAACCCTGGCTATCATCAGACAAATATAGTCGCTGAAGTTAGTAAAGTAAATGTAATGGAAGTAATTCATTATGAAGCGTTTTATTTTGGAGTAAGTGCTGTAATTTGTGCTTTTGGATTGATGATTGTTGGCTTACTTTTAAAAGAATATAAAGGTTATGTTCTTGAAGATGAAAGCAATGATGATAAAGATTTCAAAATCAATCCTATAAAAGCTATAGTTCCAATTGTTCCTGTTGCTATACTTTTAGTTCTTAGCAATTCGCATTTTAAAGAATGGTATGAAGCTACTTTTGCACTTAAAGTTCCAAAAGTTGGCATTGGTCATGCAATGATTATTGGCTCATTATTAGCATTTATTACTTGCTTTAAAGATATAAAAGCTGGTGAAGTTATGAAGAAATTTTGTGCTGGTATGGGTGAAGGATTTTCACATGTATATGGAATCATTATTTGTGCGGGGATATTCGTTGCAGGGCTTGAAGCTATGGGATTTGTTCAACAATTAATTGATTTTATGAAATCAAACCCAAATATTGCAACTTTCATAGGTTCCGTTGGAACTTTTGCCCTAGCCTTAATAACAGGTAGCGGAGATGCTGCCGGAATAGCATTTAATCAAGCTGTAACAATAAAAGCAGCAGATATCGGACTAGACCCTATGCACCTTGGCTCTGTTGTAACTGCTGTAGCTGGACTTGGAAGAAGTATGAGCCCTATTGCAGGAGCTGCTATTATATGTGCTACTTATGCGAAGGTTAATCCAATTGAACTAGCTAAAAGAAATGCAATACCAACAATTATTGCAGCAATAGTATATGTATTAATCGCTATTTAAATTCTACATTGTAAAAGGAAAATTAATATTATTTCCTTTTGCAAAAGTTCTTTTAAAAATTACTACAATTATATTTGGAATACAAATTGCTTATTTATAAAAAACTTTATAAAGGTTATAAATGCAAGTTGTACAGAATTTAGAATCAATTAGTATAAATACTCAAGATTTTTCATTTTTTAAAGAAATGAAAGAAATAATTAATAAAAATTTTTCACAAAATATCGGAAAGAAAAGCAAATTAATATCATTTTATGTTGAAAATGAAATTCCACAAAGAAGATATTTTTTAAAATTACTATCAATATTGAATAAAAAATACAATAACGAACAACTTCAAAATATAAATACCGCATATTATAAAAAATTTAAACTAAATCTAGTAAGTGTAAATAGCCTAAAAGCAATGATAAATTGTAAGCTTGATTTTATGAGAAAAGATATAATTTTAAATTTCTCAAATCTTGAAAAAAATTTAATAATTTATCTTTCTAATTATTTTAAAGAGCACGATATAAAAATATTAAAAACTAAATTTATCATCACTTATAAAGATGAAAATACCTTAAGTTTATTAGATAAACTATGTGCTTGCAACGAGCATTTAAATTACTGCGTAAGCTTTAGTCTAAGCGAATTGGCTTATTTGCAATTTAAAAAAGAAATTAAAAATGAGCTGAAAAAAGACAATAGGTTTTTAAATGTTTGTATGCTTTTAGAAGAACATTTTAAAACATTAGGAGTGGAAGTAGGAGCTAGTTTTGATGTTGTAAGGAATAAATATCTTAAGTTAAGTAAAGTTTATCATCCTGATTTTCACTCGGAAAAAAGTGAAGAAGTAAAAAGAGTTTTAAAAGAAAAATTTGAAGAAATAAATATCGCATATGAAAGCCTAAAACCATTGTATAAAAATGTAAGTTAATATAATTATTAGAAATTTATAATAATTATCAGTTTCTTTAAAGGTTAATTGAGTATCATACTCAAAATTATTTTTAAGGAGAGTTTTATGTCAGTTTTGGTTATTGGTGCAGATGAGATTACCCCTATTAAAGCAGTTTTACATGACTTAGGTGCAAAAACAATCACTCATTGGGATGCTAGAAATGAAAATAGAGTAAATCGTCAAAGCATTCCACAAGATACTGGCTGTGTTGTTATGCTTACAAGTTTTTTAAATCATAACACTATGAAAAAAATAAAAAGTCAAGCTAAAAAAAGAAATATACCTTTAGTATGTGCTAAGCGTTCTGTTAGTTGTGTGTATTGTGAATACTGCAAGGTTTTGGGTTTAAATAAATAAGTTTTAAAATAGAATTTGAAATCAATTATTTAATTTCAAATTCTAAATATTTTAATTATTCAATAATTAAGCCAAAGCCACTTAAAGCTGCAAATTGTTCTTGATTGCCTAAAAATTTAAACTTATTAATGCCTAAATCTTTTAAAATCTGTGCTCCTATGCCATAATTTTTATCATCACTTTTTAAGCCTTCCATAAATACTAACATACCACCTTCTTTACTTAAATCATCTATTGATTTTAAAGTTTCTTCTAATTTAGTAGCATTTAAAATATTAATATCTTTAGAGCTCTTATAAAACTTAATCAGACTTTTTTCATTTTTACCTGCAAAAGCAAAAATAGTGTGAATATCTCCTAAAAAATCTTTATATACAATCTTTTTAACATCTTTACATAGTAATTTAGTTTTTTCTTCACTAATTTTTGATACTAAGCTTTCATTTTGTAATCTATATTTGATTAAGTCTTCAATAGTTACTAATTTTATATTGTGCTTTTTGCCAAATTCTATTAAATCATCACGCCTAGCCATTGTTCCATCAGGATTCATAATTTCACAAATTACACAAGCAGGAGTAAGTCCAGCTAATTTACACATATCAACCGTACCTTCCGTATGCCCTGTTCTAACTAATACACCGCCATCTTTTGCTATTAACGGATTAATATGACCAGGTCTTACAAAATCACTTGCAACTGCATTTTTATTTGCAAATAATTTTATAGTAGCATCTCTTTCGCTAGAACTAACACCTGTACTTGCCGTTTTAATATCCACCGTAATAGTAAATGCCGTTTCATGATTAGAAGTATTTTTAGGAACCATTAGCGGTAATTCAAAATGCTCTGCAATTTTTTTATCTAGTGCTACACAAACAACGCCCCTAGCATGTGTTAATGTGAAATTCACCTTTTCTGGTGTGCTAAATTCTGCTGGAAAAATCAAATCACCTTCATTCTCCCTATCTTCAGCATCTAGCATTATCAACATATTTCCTTTTTTTAATTCTTTTATACCTTCTTCTATACTAACAAAAGACATATTTTTCCTTTTAATAATTATTTTAATTAAGTGTATGTAAAAATAATATATAAATGTTTAGAAATACAAAAAAAATAAGTAAAAATTATTTTTTTAAAAATTTTACTTGACAAATATATTTTTTTGATATATAATCACGCTTTTAATTTGCATTGGGGTATCGCCAAGCGGTAAGGCAACAGGTTTTGGTCCTGTCATTCAGGGGTTCGAATCCCTTTACCCCATCCACTTTTATTTATCGCGAAATAGAGCAGTGGTTAGCTCGTCGGGCTCATAACCCGAAGGTCGGGGGTTCAAATCCCTCTTTCGCAACCAAAATTAACTATATCATTTAAACTTAAAATTCTTCTTGGATTTTTCATTAAATTATAACTTAAATTAAACTTATAAATTAAATATGTAGAATAATCTACTTGATAATTAGTGTCAAGATTATAAACAGAATGATATAAATTATTAATATCTTTTTCACTAAGAACTATAAAACGCATTTTATCCCTAATGCCTTTAAAACGGAAATAAAAATACTTATCATTATCCTTACAAACATATTTAAAAAATTCGGCTTCAAATAAATTTTGTTTTTTAGTATAAAATCTCAAATTATCATACATATTTAGAAAAATAATATCATCTTTAAATATAAAATAATAGTTGTTTTTTAGTATGTTTAATTGAATATTATATTCTTTTTCATTTTCATTATTTTCTATAATTTCACCCGTAAAAAAATCAGTTAGCAAAAAATCATTAAACATATATATATTTTTTGAATGCTCTGAAATAAATGAACTTATTAAATAATCAAAAGCATTATAATTATCAAGCTTTTTAATAGAAAAAGAATAAATAATTTTATTATTTTTATAAACATCAAAAAAGTAACGATATATTGAATTTTCTTTCACTTTATATATTTTAAAAGTATATTCAAGCTTAAATAAATAATGCAAAACTTTTACATAAGAATTTAAATAATAAGTTTTATTCTCAAAAATTAATTTAATATTGTTTTTCATCTTTAACCCTTTTGAAAATATTTTCTAAAATGTTTTTAGTAAGTTTTTGATTTATAGTTATATATCTTGTAGTTGTTGTTATATTTGTATGTCCTAATAGGTTTGAGACTAAATTTATATCTGCGTTTAAATAATTTATTGAAAAACTAGCTATTAAATGTCTTAAGTCGTGAATTCTTATATGCTCTAAATTATTATTTTTTAGGATTTTTAAAAACGCTTTTTTTAAATCTTTATAATGAGTTTTTGTGTGTGGATTTGTGAAAACATAATCATCTAATCTATAAAAATCAGTATATAATAAATGCTCTTTTAATCTTGAATATAAATCATCACTTAAACAATAGCTCATATTCTTTTTAATCTTATTATTACAAGCTCTTATAGTATATGTTTTATTTTTAAAATCTATATCACGCCACTTAATTTTTATAACTTCGCTATATCTTCTGCCGTGCAATAAAAAAAAGAAAAATAAAGAATGAGTATTATTAGAGTTCATAAAAGCATTAATAATTTTTATCATAGTTTCATAATCTTTATTAAAAATAACTTTATTGTCAAACTTAGGCAATTTTACTTTTATTGCTACATTTTTATTTATTATTTCTAAATCCAAAGCAAAATCTAAAACACGCTTTATTTTTAAAGATACATTCTTGCAAGTCTTCACTTTATAATCATTATCAAGCATAAAATTAATATAGTTTTGTAAATCAATAAAAGTTAGATTTTTTACATTGATTTTACCTAAAAAACTATTTTTAATATGCTTATTAAATAAACTTAAGTCTTTTTTATAAGTGCTTTCGCTTAGTGTATTTTTATAAGTATCAAAATAAAATAAGAATAAATCATTCAAATTCATTACGCAGCCCTAAAAAATTTAAATTCAGATTTATATTCGTTAATTATTCTGTTATTACTTTCATAAATTAAGTGTTTGTTTTCATAAATTACTGTCTGATTTGTGCTTTCAATATGTATAAAGAATTTATTATTTTTATAATCTTTTTCAAGTATATTATTATGCTTTTCTAATTCATTATTTAAATGAAAATAATCTCTCAAGCTAGGTATAAAGTTAAGTTTTCTATATAGCCATAACGGAACCAAAAATCTACTCATTGTAAATCTTCTAATCCTATGCTTAATATACCAAGCAGTAAGTCTATCTATTTTAATATTGTTTATATCATTATGCTTTAGATTTAAAAAAGTTTTTTGCAAATATTTCATAATGTAAGCTATTGAGTTATTTATGCTAGTTTGAAAGCCGTTCAGCTCGCCATTCTGCTTTTGCTCTAGTGTTAATTTATCGGTTTTTAAGTTTTGTGGAGCGGGAAATAATCTCATATAAGCATTTTTAAAATCTTCTATGATTTCGGCATTGTTTGGTATAAATAAAACCATATGTAAATGGGGAACGCCTAATTTTTTATGTGGCTCAAAAACTTTACAATATTTGATTTTATATGATTTATATTTGCGATTATAAAAATTATTAAATATCTTAAGCTTTTGATTTAAAATATCTTTTAAATCAACGATAGTTAAAGCTAATTTTTGATTTATTTTTTCTTTAATATGTTTTGGTATGCTGATTAAATCACTTGTTTTAAGATTTGAATAATCAGCAAATAAAAAATCTCTATACTGACTATCAAGCGTGGCTGTAATAAAAATAGGAGTATAGTGTTTTTCAATATTAAAAGCGTTTAAAACTTCAATTCTGTTTAATAATTCATTATGATAATTTTTACAAAAATTACTAGCAAAAGTAATATCAAGTAAAGATTTAGATTTATTTAAGCCATTTTTAATCCTATGAAACTTTAAATATTGCAAAGTTCTGTTAAAACTATCTTGGCATTTATACAAGTCATTAAAACTTATGCCATACTCATTCAAAAAATCTAACTCATCTCTAATTAAAATCATTTTTTATCCTTTCTTTTTTTGTGCTTTAAGCTTAAACAAAGCTTAATGATGAAATTATTTATTAATTAGACAAGGAAGAGCGTGTGCGTGGCTAACGCCCCGCCCACTCTCTTCTGTCTTTTATTCTATTTTTTCGGCATTTTCTTCATCGTTTAAATACTCAACTGTTATTAAAAGAGTAGTTTTTAAATTAGTTTTTGATTTAGCAGAGAACAGATATTTCAAAACAGGTATTTCTTTTAATAAAGGAATACCTACACGAGTATCGTATTCAGTGTTTTTATTAATACCACTTAAAACTAAAATCTGATTTTTATATAAAGTATAAGAGCCATTTAAAGTTTTTTTAGTAGTTTTTGGTGTTAGGCTATTGTTGTCGATAATATCTTCAATACTTATGTTTAAATCAAAATCAATTTTATTATTTAAAATTAATGGCTTTATATCTATTTTTAAACCGACATCTTTATATGTATATGTATTACTTTCAGTTTTATTTGAGCTTTCTATCGTTTCGGATTTTGTTAAATATGGAATGTTTTCAACGATTGAAAAAGTAGTATTTACATTATTTTTTATAGTTAAAAATGGACTTGCTTTAATTTTTGTTATATTCTTTTCGCTAAGAAAATCAATAAAAGAATAAAAGCTTTTATTTGAATTTATTAATGAGCTTTCATTACTAGCACTAAATAAGTTTAAATAAGTTTTTAGATTTACGCTATCAATTATTTTAGTTAAAGATTTATATTTAACTCCTTTTGAAATTAAATCAGAAAGATTAGTTTCACTAATAGTAATTTTTAAAGTAGCAGTTTTTAAAACTTCATCATTTTTTAAAATCTCGTTTTTTAGGAAAAAATAATCTTCATCTTTACATAAAAATATAATAGTGTTTGTGGTTTCTATATAATCAACGATTTTTACTTCATTTTTTATATTATCTTTGTTTGAACTTGGTTGATTAGAATTATATAAATCTATTATTTTTTTTACATACTTAAAAGAATTATTTTTAAGTTTAATTGAGCGTAGCTTTATAAAGTTGTCGTATTTTTCATTTATATAATCAATATAATAATAATTTTTGAATTTTAAAAGTTTTAATGATTTAGATTTTAAGATTTTTTCAAAATCATCTAAACTTAATTTATCTAGGGTATTTTGATAAATTATATAAATATTCTCATCTTTTAATTTATCATTTAAAATAAATGTAGCATTAGATTTTATACGAAATAAATCAACAAAATCAACTAAATTAAGTTTAATGTTTTCAGCATTTAAACTAATTAGTAAAACCAAAACTAGAATTAGTTTTTTCATTTTTTAAGTTTCCTCTCTTTTTTAAGTTTTTAAAAATTTCATAGTCATAAACCAAATTGAATTTAAGTGTGTTTTGATTAGGATTTTCAATATTAAAATAAAGATATTGAGAACTTTCAGTAATATATTTAAATGTTAAATAAGGGATATAATATTCATCGTTTATAATGCAAGTTTTTTCATAAATGCATATAACTTCATAAAAATATAAATTAGAATAATTAGTTTTATTAATTTGAATATTTTCATTAATATTAAAATCATTTTGAAATTCATTTTTATTATTTTGAATATTAACATTTTTTGAAGTTTGAGTATTTATATTTTTAGTAGTTTGTAAATTAGGAGTTTCTTTTGGTTTTTCTTTATCACTCAATAAAAACATAAATATTTTAAAAATAATAAAAGTAATTAAAGCAATAAAAATAAAAATAGCAATAAATTTATTTACAATGCTTTTTGAATTATTTTTCGCTCCACTTGTATATAATGCAAAAACTTCATTAATTGCAGGTAATGTGAAATTACCCACAATATCTTTCTGATACATTCTATAAGATAAAAATTGTCTATACTTGAATTTTCTTGTGTTAATTTTTTTTGAATTTGGTAAAGCTTGGAAAAAGAATTCAGCAATAGTTTTATATTTAGTTTCAACTAATGCTAAATCTTGAGTAATCATATAAATATCAATATATAAATGTCTATGATATGTAAAAAACCAAACAAGAATTTCATCTTCTTTATCGTAGAAATTATGGCATTCATCTATAATAAATAAAGAATTAAATATTTTAAGTTCTTTGGCTTTTTCAATTAAAGTTTTATCATCTGCTTTATTTAAATATAGAGAATATAAGATTTTTAATTTTTCATAGATTATATCGTGTTCGTATTGTTTTATTTTATCGCATATTGAGAAATTAAACTCATTTATATTTGTATAGCAATAATCATATGTTTTTACTTCTTCTTTAGCTCCAAACAAAAAAGAAAATAAGCTTTTTTTATCTTCTTTTTTGCTTTCACTTTTCATAGGTTCAATGAAAGATTTATATAAATGATGAACTGCGTAGTATGTTTTACCCGAACCAGGAATTCCAGTAACAAATGAGATAGACATCATTAAATCCTATTTTTAAAAATAAATTTAAGAAAATTTTTCAGATTTTTTTCGGGATTTACAAATAAAAGTGAAGAACAATAATTAATAAATTCTTTATATTTTTTAATTAAAAAAAGTATTATATGGATATAAGATAAAGTAATTAAAATAGGAAAAAACATATTAAAAACTTCTTCAAATGATTGTAAAATCATAGTAGATAAAAAAACTTGGCCAGCAGGAAAACCATCAACAGAAGTAATAGTATCTATATTATTAAAAAAAACAAATATATCAACAATAGTGTTTTTAACAAATGAAATACTTTTAAATAGTCCTAAAACAAAAGTAAAAGTAATAGGAATTAAAGAAATAACTAAAAGAGCATTTAAAGCACCACGAATTCTACTTCTACCAATTTCAATCATTTCTAAATTTAAATATTTTTTAATTAAATCAAAAATTGCAGAAAAAAAAGAAGATACAAAATTAAAAAAAGCAGACATTAATAACTCCTTATCAAACTACCAATTATCTTTATACAAATAATAGAAAAACTAATCATAAAAAGAATTTTAAAAATAGGATATGTAACACTAGAACCTGAACTTATTGTTTTACAAAGGTCAAAATCAATATGAGAAGAATAAGAATTACCAATATAAAGCTCTTTAGAATAAGGACAAGAATTAACACGTTTAATATTATCAAATTTAAAATCCAGAGTTTTTATTTCTTCTGCTGTTTTTTTAATTAAACTAATTGAATCAGCAAAAGAAGAATAAACATTTTCAACATCACTAAGTGGAACGCCAACAGAGTTTAAAAAATCTAACTTATCAGAAATATCAGTTTCAAATTTTTCACTATTTTGAAAATCTATACTATCATCAAGCTTAATTTTTATATCATCAACTTTAACATTTACATTTACATCTAAAACGCCATTATTATTTGTAATATTTGTTGAAGTATTAGGAGTAGTTGTAGTTGTTGTAGTAGTTTCTGTTTTATTGCTTACGCTTGTATTAGTTGAAGTGCTAGTATTAGTATTTGTTGAAGTGCTTGTTTCTGTTTTAATATCTATATTTGTGCTTGTATTGGTATTTGTTGAAGTGCTAGTATTAGTATTAGTTGAAGTATTAGTATTAGTATTAGTATTAGTATTGGTTGAAGTATTAGTATTAGTATTTGTTGAAGTGCTAGTATTAGTATTAGTATCAACTGAAGTATTTGAATTTGTAGCACTATTTGAACCATAATGAACTTTGTTGATAGGTAACTCTTTTGGTGTTGTATATCTTCTTTCAGCATTAAAAACTAGATTTAGATTTTCATAAAAATCATCTTTACTTTTAGCATTATTTAAAGCACTTATAATATCGTATTCTAAATTAGTATCCATAAGTTTATTATCTTCTAAAAATTTTGAATATTCATTATTAAAATTAGGATTATTGTCTTTCTTAGGAACTTGAATAAGTGCGTTTTCTTCTTTATTTCTAAATAGGTTTTCAATAGGATTATAATTTATCTCGTCTTGAAGTCTTGTTTTTAATTCTTTATAATCTTTATCATATTTAGATAAATTAAATAATTCATTGATTTGCTCTTCTTTATTTTCATAATATGCAGCTCTTTCTAATTTTTCATAATTTTTTACTTCTTCTTTACTTAATTTTTCTAAGTCTTTAATATTTCTTTCAAGCTCTAAAAAATCACTATTTTTCAAATCACTAGCTTTTTTTAAAGAATTTGAATTAACTAATTTTTGATTAACACTTTTTAAGTCTTTAATAGAACAAAAAGAACTAACGCCTAATTTATTATCATAAAGCTTAACATTACCCCTACTACAAGAAACTTCACAAGCCACATTAATTGCATTTCCAATATTTGATGGTTTAAAAATACTTAATATAGAACTAGAGCCATACGCAAGTAAATCAAAAAATCCTTTTTTTGAAAATTTGTTTTGATTTTTTATAGTTTTTAAAGCGTTATAATTCTTAACATTTGAAGAGCCACTAAGAAAGCTACCTTTTTTGTTCTTTTTGCAAACCATATCCATACGAGAGTCAAAATCCATCTCATTAAAAAGGTCTAAATCATTGCTTATAATATCTAATTCTTCGTTTGATTTATCTAGATTTAAAGAATAATTCGGAGTATAGCAATCAGTAACCTTAGTATAAACAATACGAGCAGTCCCATTGCAGTAACGAGAACTTGAAAAACAAGCATAACCACCCCTATAGTAAATATCGCATTCAAATATTTTAAAATCTTTATAATACACATTGCATAAATCTTCTGTATTTGAATAATATTGAACGCTATCTTTTAAGTTTTCGTGATTAATTATGCTAGATACATTTAATAAATTATAATCAACATAAGAACAATAATCCCAAAGGCTGGGATTTTGTAAGCATTCTGAAGCTTCATTATAAGAGCTTGTTTTTACTTGATTATAAAATTCATAAGTAATATTTTTTGTTTTATGCGTGCAACTTGTAACACTACCATTACTAGTATTACAAGTAAAATTATTATCATTAATTAATGGAGTAGTTACATTGTAATCACCACACTTGCGAATTTCAGTATTTTTTGCATATAAAGATAAGTTAAAGAAAACTACAAATACAAATATAATTTTAGCTTTCACAATTTCAGCCTTTAGAATTAAAAAGTGAAAAACAAACTAAAATAGGCAAAGCATAAATAATCACATTTATAAAAATACTGAAAAATAAATCAAAGCTTGGAATATTAGTAATATTATAAATATTCATATTAGCTCCTTGTAAATAAAAATATGATTATTTGAAATAAGCAAAAACCCAACAGAATTGCAGTAAGCGACATTAAAAAATTAAATTGTTCTAATGATAAATTAAGAGTTTGTATATCTATTTCTATCATTTGAATAATCCTTTTATGTGAGAAAAAATAAAAATAGAAAATTTAGCAACTATGCAAAGTGCAAGAATTGAATTAAAGCAAATTATTAAAAAGCTTAAATCAAAATTATAAATCATTTTATTTCTTACCCTTTATTTTTTTTAGTTTTTTTTGGTTTTTAAAGTTATTTGAAATAACTATTACTTAAAGCTTTAGATTGTTTTTAGAGTTATTTAGCTCTAAGATTTAAGTAATAGCTATTAAACCAAATTTGGTGGGTTGTCACCCACACCCACAACGAAACGCCCTATCAATTGTTTTTTCGTGTTTTTTTTATGAATAAAAAAAAGACACGAAAAAACGGGGCGTTTCGTGCTTCAGAAAATAGAAAAAGAAGTATTATTTAAAAAATGCAACACCTTTTTTCACAGCCCATATAGAAACCATAGCACCAATAGCAATACTTACGCAAGTATAGAAAAATAATAAATCAACTGAACCTGAAAAACCTTTAGTAGCATCAAAAGTAACAGCAGCTTGAGCTGAACTAGCAAGTAAAGTTGATAAACCAATAGCACCTAAAATTTTGTTTTTACTTAAAAAATTCTTAACTTTTTTCATAATAAATTCTCCATAAAATTAAATAAAATTAAATCTTTTTTTTAGTTTGCAAACTAAATTAAACACTCTTAAAAAAAGTGCTTAATTTAGCTTGTGTAGTCAAAAAGACTACACAGCTTTATTTTTAATACTTAAAATTTTCATCAATTCATCATAAGACATATCAATATTTACTGAATATTCATTATTTTGAAAAACAGGTAAAGAGCCATTAAGAATTAAAGATTTATTTGTTTTAAAATAATTCTTAAAAGACATAGCTAACATACCTGCATCGACATCAGAACCGCAAGGGATTTTAAAAGTTAAGCTTGTTTCTTTAGTATCATTAAAATTAGTTTTTTCATTAAATGTTTCAAATACATTTCTGCAAGATAAACGCACACTTGCATTGTATTTTAAGCCGGTTTGCTGAATTACACCAGACCCGCTAGAACGAACTAGGCAAGAGTTAAAAATCTCATAATTTACTTTAAATTCTTCTTTTATAATTTCCATAAAAATTTCCTTTCTTTTTTTTTAATCCCTTTCTTTTTAATTATTTTTAAGTGCAAGAAAGAAAGGAATTCAACTTGCACTAAATAATTTTATAGTTATATAAAATTATTTAATACATAATACATTAATTTTTATATTATGTCAATAAAATTTTATATTTTTTCTTAATATTTTTTATATTTATATGAAATTATTTAATATTAAGTATAAAAAATATATTTTTATGTGTATAAATTTAATAAGATTTTAAAAACTTTTTATAGATAAAGTAAAATAAATGAATTAAAGGAATAAATATGACAAATAGGGAGCTGGCAAATTTTTTAAATATAACTTATCCAACCCTATATAATTGGGAAAAAACAAAACCTAATTTATATAAAATAGTAATGGCATATAAAAATAATAAAAACAGCATTGAAAGCAATTTAATAAATGAATTAATAGAAAATTTAAAAAAACTAAGTGAAAAAGAGCAAGAAAAAATATTACTTGAAATAAAATTAAAAATAATTAATAAAGAATTAGGTGAATGACAGCTTTTATATTAATTTGCACAATAGGAATTTTTTATATTGCTATGACTAAGTATGGAATAGAAGAGCATAGTATATTAAAACTAAAGCCTAAAAATGGAGAAATCCTAATAAAAAAGAGCTTTAGACAAAAATTAAGAAAGAAAATAAGACAAGAATTAAAAAGCAGCATAGAAGAAGAATTAAAACAAGAAATATTAAAAGAGCATAAGGAATATTATGAAAATAAAATAAAAAAATTAGAATTTATAATAGAAAATCTAAAAAATCAAAAAACCAAAACAATAATAACAAAAGAAAATGATGAAGAAGAAATAAGAAGAATAAGCAGTAAATATGAAAAAGAATTAAAAAAGAAATCAGAAGCAATACAATATTTAAAGTATGAAATACAATCATTAAATGAAAAATTAAATAAACAAAAAGAAAATTATAAAAATTACCTTAGAAATAAAGAAATAAATATCAAAAAAGGACAAGAATACGAGTATAAAATAAAATGCTATTTTGAAAACTTAGGATATAGCGTATATCCTAATGGATATATTAAGGGTAAGAACGATAAAGGAATTGATTTAATAGCTTATAAAAATAACGAAGTGCATTTAATACAATGCAAGTGTTATAAAAATCCACCAAAGCAAGAATTAATAAGAAAGTTTATAGGAGATTGCGAAATATACATAAAAAATAATCAAAACAAATTAAATAATAAAACTATATATAAAGATTTTATAACAAGTTGCAAGGATAAAGATTATGGAGTTATAAAATTCTTAGAAGAAAATAAAAATATAATTGATTATTTAATAATTGAATAATCATAAAATATCTAAATCATCATAAGCATTTTTTCTAAAAGATATACGAAGAATAAGTATTTCAATTTTATTATTTTTTATTGTATAAATAGCTCTCAAATCTTTTTTAATTACATATCTATAAAATCCACTATGGTTGACAATAGCTGTTACATTTTTTGAATTTTTAAGAATATCATAATTATTAGCAAAATATTCAAGCTTTTTAATTATAAATTCAATATCTTTTTTATTGAATTTATCCAAATCATTTAAAGCACTTTCAGAAAAGTCTATAATCATTTTATATTATATCTTTTCTTTACTTCTTCTAAAGAGTATATTTTTTCATCATTATTGTCAACTCTATCTAAAACTTTTTTAGCTTCAATATAATCAAGATAATCAATATATATCTCATATGCTTTATCTAAAATTTTCTTTTTTTGTGGAGTTAAAGACATTAAAAACTCATCACTAAATAAAGCTTTATCCATAAAAATCCTTTTTGTTATTATTATTTTTAGAAAATTATAGCATAAAAGTTAAAATATAGAATATTAGATTTTAATATTATTAATTTAGAACAAAGAACTCATAACCCGAAGGACGGGGGTTCAAATCCCTCTTTCGCAACCAATTTTCAATTCTTTTCATAGTATCTTAAATGTTTCTTACTCTCTATGAGTTAAATTTCCGAATAGTATCTTTTTAATACTTAAAATAAACTTAATGTTATAATTTTTTTGTTTTTAGGATTTTACTTTATATTTTAATAATTCTTCTCAAAACTAACTTAAAAAATGGGTAAAAAATGGGGTTTTCTTAAGTGAAACTTAATAAGATTGAAATGCCTATCACATAGGCATTTAAGGGGCGAATTTTTAAAATCTCGCAAATTTGTATAAATAAGACAAGGTGGGGTTCGTTACGGCGTTGGGCTCACG